>CADCPG010000191.1 GCA_902803255.1 uncultured Ruminococcus sp.
AAGATACGCCTTCACTTATATACTCGCAAAAACCGGGCGGCTGATTACACCCGGACTGTTTTTTCAGATCCCGACAAAAGCCCGCCGCGCGGTCGGCGCGGCGGGAGGCGGTCATCAATGATTTTTCAGGCCGTGTCATGCCCGGCAGTCCGTTCTCCGCCCGATACCGAGCCGATGAAAGCGCGCAGTCTCTCCGACGGGCAGCCGGGGCCGAAGGCGGCCGACGAAGGTCCGTCGAACTCGACTTCTCCCCCGTCCATGAAGAGTATGCGGTCCGCTGCCTCAGCCGCGAAGGACATCTCGTGAGTCACGACGATCATCGTCATCCTGTCGGCCGCGAGAGAGCGCATCACCTTCAGGACCTCGGCGGTAAGTTCGGGATCGAGGGCCGAGGTGGGCTCGTCGAAGCAGAGAATGTCTGGCGACAGCGCCAGCGCCCTGGCTATCGCGACGCGCTGCTGCTGACCGCCCGAGAGTTCGCAGGGGTAGGCGCCGCCCCGGTCGGACAGGCCGACCTTGCGCAGAAGACTCTCCGCCTTTTCGTCGAGCTCCGAGAGGAACGCGGCGCGTTTCGCCCTGTCCTTCATCTCCGGGTCCTCGCGCATGCGGAGCTTCGGCGCGAGACAGAGGTTCTCCTTTACCGTGTACTGAGGAAACAGGTTGAAGTTCTGGAAGACAAGGCCGAAATGCAGCCTTCGCTCGCGCAGTTCGTCCTCCTTCAGCTTCTTCGCGTCTCCGGCGTCGAAAAGGAGCTTTCCGTCGAGGTACATCCTCCCGCTGTCGGGAGTCACGAGGAAATTGAGGCACCGTAGCAGGGTGGTCTTTCCCGAGCCGGAAGAGCCGATCACGGCGAGCGTCTCGCCCTTCCCGACCGTCAGATCTATTCCCTTCAGGACCTCCGTCTTCCCAAACGATTTGTGAAAGTCCCTGATCTCAAGCAAAGCCATTCCCGCACCTCACCCCGAGAAGTATGAGAGCTTTTTCTCGAGCCTTCCGAGCAGCAGCGTGAGCAGCCCGACGAAGGCCAGATAGAAGGCTCCGGTGTAGAAAAGCGGCCAGATCAGCGCTTTTGTCGCCGCCAGGTCCTTCGCCTGCTTGATTATTTCGGCGACCATGATGCAGTTTGCGAGAGCGGTGTCCTTTATGAGAGTTATGATCTCGTTGGACATGGGAGGCACGATCCGTTTCACAACCTGCAGCAGGATCACCCGGAAGAATATCTGACTCTTCGTCATGCCCAGGACCTGCCCCGCCTCGTACTGACCGCGGCTTATGCTCTCGATGCCTCCGCGGTAGATCTCCGAGAAGTAGCACGCGTAGTTTACTGCAAACGCTATAAGCACCGCAATGATCCTTCCGGCGTCCTCGATCCCGTGGTTGAGCAGGAAATATCTGTCGAGATCTCCGAAAAGCTGGTAATGGAACACGAGCCCGGGGACGTAGTAGATGATGAAGATCTGAAGCATGAGAGGCACTCCCCTGACGATCCAGACGAACACCTTCGATACTGCCGCCAGCGGCTTTATCCGGCTCATCGAGCAGAACGCGATCGGAAGTCCGAGCGGTATCGCGGCGGCGAGAGTCACTGCGAAGATCAGCAGCGATATGCGGAAGCCGCGCAGCAGGAAAGCGGTGATCTCAAGAAAAGACATGCTTTACTTTTTCTGGTCGGTAAAGTCTGTGACGACAGAGTTGCGCACTCCGTATTTCTCGCCGAGCGACGCGAGCGTCCCGTCGGCGGCGAGCTTCTCGAACTGCTCATTGACGGCAGAAGTCAGTTCGCTTCCCTTCGCGAATCCGACCGCATAGTATTCGACGTCGCCAGACAGCGCCTCGACGACCGCCAGGTTCGCGTAGTCGCCCTTGCCGCAGTAGCTCTTCGCGAGCTGCGCGTCGAGCACGGCGAAGTCCGCCGTCCCGGCGTTGACCTCGAGCAGCGCGTCTGTCTGCTTCGTCACGCCCTTGACGGTCGCGCCTTCGAAATTCTTCGCGTAGGTCTCGCCGGCGGATCCGGATTCGGCCTCGCCGATCTTGCCCTTCAGATCATCGGCCGTCGCTATGCCGCTGTCCTTCTTTGCCACGACGACCTGTCTGTTCTCCATATAGTTGTAGGAGAAATCGACCTTCTCGGAACGCGCGATACCGTCGTCGTCGGAGGCGTTGGCGGTAAATCCGTTCCAGATGCAGTCGATGTTGCCCGAGGCGAGGTCGGTGTACTTGGCATCCCAGCTTATCTCCTTGAACACGACGGTGTACCCGAGCGCCTCAAAGACTTTTTTAGCGAGTTCGGTGTCGAATCCGACGAGCTCGCCCCCGTCGTCGGTGTAGTTCATCGGCTCGTATATCGTATATCCGACGGTGACCGTCTTTCCGCCGCCCGAGCACCCGGCCGCGAGCAGTGCTACGCCGGTCATGAGGATCGCGAGCATGAGCGAAATTGTTCTCTTTGCGTTTTTCATCGTTTTCTTTTTTCTCCTTCTTCTTCTTTTTTCTCTTTAATTCCGTTATTCAGTTGTCCCGGAAAAGCGCGGGAGGATGTCACATCACATCCGGCCCGACCCGAAGCGGTCGCGGCGAAACACGCTTTATCGTGGTAAAGTGATAATATGATATCACAATTTACCTGATTTGTCAAGCCTCCCCCGCCCGATGCAAACATTTTATTGACATTCGGGGCTCAATATAGTAAAATATATCCGAAATAATATTACTTTCCGGGAGATAGGAAAATGAAAAAGATCCTTTCACTCATTCTTGCCGCGCTGATGCTCGCGGCAGTGTTCTGCGCTTCTTCCTGCGCCGGCGAAAGCGGGACCGAAGGCCCCGGCTCCTCCGCCGCGGCCGACAGCGGGACCGTCGCCGAGACCGCCGCGGAAACCGCGCTGAAGCCCGACCTGCCCGACGTCAAATTCGGCGGCAGTTTCGTCATCGCCTCGGGATACGTGACCGACAGCAAGTACACGAGCACCGCGATCACCGCCGACACCGTGAACGGCGACGTCATCAACGACGCCATATACGAGCGGACGGTGACCGTCGAGTCGCTCTTCGACATCAAGATCGAAGTCCTCGACGTCAACTACACCAAGATCAACAACTCGGTCAAGACCGGCACACGCGAGTACGACATCGGCACCGCGACGACCTCCGAGATCATGAGCATACTCACCGCAGGCTCGGCGATCAACCTCAACGAAGTCGAGTCGATCGACCTCGACATGCCCTGGTGGGATCAGAACGCCAAGAGCAAGTTCGCCGTCGCCGACAAACTCTACTACACTCTCAGCGACTTCTTCATCACCGGCATCGACAACTGCAGATGCACCTACTTCAACAAGGACCTCGCCTCCTCGCTCAACCTCGGCAGCCTCTACGAACTTGTCGATAAAAACGAGTGGACGATAGACAGGATGAAAGAGATGTCGGTCGTAGCCGTGGACGACAAAAACGGCGACCAGAAGATAGACACGAACGACCAGCTCGGTATCGTCAACAACGCCACGACCTTCTACGAGGTCATGCTGACCGGCTGCAACGCCGAAGTCATGAAGCAGGGCGAGGGGAACATTCCCTACTGGACCGGCGCCGAGGAGCAGGAATTCTTCGTCGGCATCTACACGAAGCTGCTCGACCTCTTCTCCAAGGACGGCGGATACCTCATCACCTCCACCGACGACGGCCGCCGCATGTTCAAGAACGGCAACTCCCTCTTCACCTGCGACACGATGTTCCTCTGCTCCGACATGCGCCAGAATTCGGACATCAACTTCGGCATCATGCCGGTACCGAAATACAGCGCGGACCAGGAGAAGTACTATCACGTCAGCCCGAACCCCGACGTCTTCTTCATCATCCCCGGAACGACCGACGAGACCGAACGCTGCGGCGTCATGCTTGAGGCGCTCTCATACTATTCCAGCGCCTACTATTCCGACAGCGCCCTCATGCCCAGCTACTTCGATCTTGCCCTGACGACCAAGTCCGCGCCCGACGTCGATTCGTCGAACAACCTTCAGATCGTCCACGACAACATCTCGTACATCATCAAGCTTGCCGGCACGGTCTATTCCGGCGCCGTCTTCTCTCAGTTCGAAAACGGCAACTACAATATCACCAGCACGCTCAACACGATGAACAAGAGCAACTCGAAGACGCTCCGCGACGTTCTCGCGTCGCTCGGAGTCGAAGCCGACTGACCGCCGCGCCGCCCGCAAAAAAACTGTAAAGATTAGACTTGTTAAGTGAAAATGACAAAAGAAGAGATCAAAGAAAAAGTAATTGAGATCCTCGGGGACATAAACCCCGACATCGACTACAGCGCCGAAACGTCGCTGATCGACGGAGGCCTGCTCGACTCGTTCGACATAGTATCGCTCGTCGGCGAGCTCAACGACGCCTTCGACATCAGCATCACCGTCGTCGATCTCGTCCCCGAGAACTTCAACTCGGCCGACGCGATGGCGGAGCTCGTCGGAAGGCTCGCCGGCTGAACCCGGCTCCGCGGGTAGGTTTTTCCGCCGGAGGCCGCACGGTGATACAGATACCGAATAAAACGAAAGGCATCGCGTAAATGTCGCTCATCTCGCTAACGTTCGCAATATTTTTCGCCGCCGTACTGCTGCTCTACTACCTGCTGCCGCGCGTGACGCAGCCATACCTGCTGCTCGCCGCCAGCCTGGTGTTCTACCTGTGGTCGGGGCCGAAATACATAGTCTATATCGCCGTCTCCGCCTCCGTGACGTACGCCGCCGCCCTGCTCGCGGGAAGGACTTCATCCCGGTTCGCCGCCGTTTCGGCCGAACTGAAGAGCAGCCTGCCTCCCGAAGAGTACAAAAAAAAGGCGGCGGCCGCCGCGCGGAAAGGCAGACTCATCATCGGACTTGCGCTTGCCGTCGATCTCGCGATACTCGTCGTCATAAAGTATCTCGACTTCATTCTCGGCAACATCCTCCCGCTGTTCGGGGGCGCCGCCGCGAGATTTGCCGGTCTGCGGCTCGTGATGCCGCTCGGACTCTCGTATTTCACCTTCGGAGCCGTCGGATATCTTATCGACGTCAGCCGGGGCAAATACCCAGCCGAGAGGAATTTCGCGAAGTTCGCTCTCTATATGACGTATTTTCCGCACATCATACAGGGCCCCATTCCCCGCTTCGACAAGCTCGCCCCGCAGTTTTCGGTCCCCCACGCCTTCGATATCGACAGGATACTCGACGGCTTCCGGCTGATCCTCTGGGGCTGCTTCAAGATCCTTATGCTCTCAGCCTCGCTGGCTCCGGCCGTCAGTGCGATGGCCGACAGCCACGCGTCGATGGGCGGCCTTGAGATCTGGCTGCGCATGACGGCCTGGGGCCTTCAGCTTTACGCCGACTTCTCGGGAGGCATCGACATCGTCACCGGTGTCTCGGAGTGCTTCGGCATAGGGCTCGAGGAAAACTTCAGGCGCCCGTATTTCGCCACCGACCTCACCGACTACTGGAACAGGTGGCATATCTCGCTGTCGGGCTGGCTCAAGGATTACGTGTTCTATCCGATGGCGCTCTCGAAGCGCTTCGCCAGATTTTCCAAGTACCTCAAGAAAAAGCACGGCAAATTCATAGCCAAGACCGTGCCGGTCGGCCTGCTCTCGATCCTGCTCTTCACGCTGGTCGGACTGTGGCACGGCGCGAACTGGGGAGAGATCCTCTTCGGAGTCTTCAACGGCGTCATCATCATGACTTCGACACTGCTCGAGCCGCTCTTCCAGAAGATCAGAAAGCCGCTGAAAATGGACAGTCTGCTCATCTGGAGGATATTCCGCTCGCTCCGCACCTTCATCGTGATCACGCTCACGAGAGTCATCTCGAGGGCTCCCGGCATCCCCGCGGCAATGTCGTTTTACCGCAAGATGTTCACCTCTCCCGGCATCGGCGGATTCATCTCGGAATTCTCCGAAGGCGGAAGGTTCGCCGGCTTTGACATACTGTCATATCTTCCGGTGTTCATCGGAGCCGCGGCGCTATTTGCCGTCAGCCTGACCGAGGAGATCACTCCGTCCCACAGCGTCCGGAAGCTCCTCTCGGAGCGGCCTGTGCTGCGTGTGGCGCTTGAAGTGCTCTGCGTCGCGGTGATAGTAGTGTTCGGCACGTACGGGCTCGGGTACGACGCGTCGGGCTTCATTTACGCCGGGAACTGAAACGGGGGAAAACTGAGTTATCATGGTACCGGAATCAGATATCACCTGCAGAAACATATTCATCGAATCGATGTTCAAAGCCGCCGAAACGACGCCCCGCAAAGCGGCTTTTTCCGAATTCGGAGGAGTATCGCACAGCTGGAGCGAATTCGCGGAAAGAGTCTCCAGCATAGCGCTGACGATCGCGCACGCCGACCCGGACGGCGGGGCCTCCGACAGGCCACTCGCCATTCTGACCGACCGCGGGGTGCTCTCGGCGGAAGCGATATTCGGAGCTATGGCCGCCGGCCGCTGGTACACCGCCGTCGATTCCGGACTGCCGCCCGAGCGCATCGCGGCAATGGTGGGTATATGCTCCCCCTCGGCCGTCGTCTGCGCGTCTGAGCAGCTCTCCTCATCCGGTTTTTCGCAGCTGCGCGAAATTATCGGCACGGCATGCCCCGGAACGGTCTTCATCGACCTTGCAGCTGAAAAAGCAGCCGGTGCCGTTACCGGCACAAGAGATTATACACACCGGCCCGATACCGCTCCGATGTTCGGCATATTCACATCGGGATCGACCGGCGTGCCGAAGCTCGTGGTCAAATCGGGACGCGCCATGGGATCGTTCATCACCGAATACTGCCGCACTTTCGGCTTTACGTCAGACGAAGTGTTCGGCAACCAGATCCCGTTTTATTTCGACGCCTCAACGAAGGACCTCTTCGCGACCGCTTTTCTCGGGGCGTCGTGCGTGATCATACCGCAGTCGGTGTTCTCCTTCCCCGTAAATCTCGTGAAGGTGCTGAACGACTGCCGCGTGACCACCATCGTATGGGTTCCGTCGGCGCTCTCCTCTGCCGCCCGGTTCAACGTCTTTTCGGTGTCGCGGCCCGAATATCTGAACAACGTACTGTTCGTCGGCGAAAAGATGCCGGTCAAATACCTGAACGTCTGGAGGAACGCGCTGCCCGGGACGAGATTCGTTAACCTCTACGGTTCGACCGAAGTGGCCGGAAACTCGTGTTACTTCACTGTCTCGCGCGATTTCGAAGACGGCGACATTCTTCCGGTCGGCATGCCGTTCGACGGAACGCGGATAGTGCTGATCGACCCTGAGACCGGGCTTCCGTCGGACGAGGGCGAGATATGCGTGTCTGGTCCGGGGCTTGCCGACGGATACTACGGTGAGCCCGAAAAGACGGCCGCCGCGTTCCGCGAGCTCGATATCCCGTCGTGCGGAATTCGCGGCAGGTTCTATTTCAGCGGCGACTTCGGCCGTTACAACGGGCGGGGAGAGCTGGTATGCGTTTCGAGGCGCGACAGCCAGATCAAGCACATGGGACACCGCATCGAGCTCGGCGACATCGAATCGGTAGCGCTGTCGTCGCCGGCCGTCTCGGAGGCCGTGTGCGTATACAACCAGGACGAGGAAAAGATATACCTTTTCTTCTCTCCCGCCGCCGGGACCGATTCTTCTGCGGCGCCGAAGGAACTGCGCCGCGAGCTTCTGTCGAAGCTCCCGAAATACATGATACCGCATAAGATCACGCTCATGTCCGAACTCCCGCACAACCGGAACGGAAAGGCCGACAGAGCCGCGCTGAAGCTTGCGGCAAAGTCCGGCAGATGACCGGCACTGCGCACAGGCAGGCCTGATCATGCCCGGGCAGCGGCATGAGGCGGTAAAAGTCCGCGCCTGAAGATGCCCGCGAATGCCCCTTCAGACCAAGCGTAAAGACATCAAACGCACCTTTGCAACGGAGGCACCCGATCCACGCCGATGAAAGAAACACTGTTTTTCGCGGGCGAGAAATACCCGCTGTTAAAAAACGACCCGCAGCTGATAAAGCTGAAGATGACGCCCGGCGGCCACCCCGTGTGGATGTGGCGCGACGACCCCGGCGACTTCGCCTTCGGCGGAAACAAGGTGCGCTTCTACGAATACCTGATCCCTAAGATCCTCCGCGAGGCACCCGACGTCCTGCTCACGACCGGCAGTCTCTACTCGAACCACATACGCGTGACGGCCGAGGTGGGGAAACTGCTCGGCATAGGCGTCGTGCTGCTCATAACGGGCGATGCGCCGGAGGGCGGGACGGCCGCCTACCCAAACGTCGCGGCTGCGGAGCGCCTCGGAGCGGATATCCGTTATATCGGCGGGTTCGCCGCCCTGCTCAAGGCAAACGGGATAGCCGATGAGATGAGGAGGGAGACGCTGCCGTCGGGACGGGAGAAAAAGGTGTTTTTCGTTCCGAACGCCGGCCACGCTCCCACGGCCGTCAGAGCATATGCCGAAGTCCTCGCCGGTGCTCTCATGAGGCTCGACGGCTTCGGTGTGCGCCCCGAACGCATCTTCCTGCCCACAGCGAGCGGAACGACGCTGGCGGGCCTGCTGTGCGGCTCAGGCGTGCTGTCGTCGATGGGGGTACAGGTACCCTCTGTCACCGGCTTCGCCGTCGGGAACAGCCCCGCAGGGGCCGTGACGGCCGTGAAGAAGCTGATCAGTCGCGCCTCCGGCTTCATCGACGGCCTGCAAGACTCTCCCGCTCCCGAAGTGCTGACATACGGAGACTGCGAATACGGGATGCTGTCCGATGAACTGTCGAAGTTCAGGCGGCGCGTAAGCGATGACGAGGGGATCCTCCTCGACCCCACATACAACACCGTGGCGTTCGCCGGAACGATCGACGCCCTCGAGCACGATCCCGGAGAGTCGCCCGTGCTCTACATCAACACCGGAGGATACACCGGCACACCGGACTGTGCTGTCCGTGACGACGGCTGATCACGCAGTGCTAAACGCGTCCGCCACTCCGGGGCGGACGCGTTTTTTATTACCTGACTGTCGTCCTGTGTACTCTGTCCTGTGTCC
>CADCPG010000192.1 GCA_902803255.1 uncultured Ruminococcus sp.
CGCAAACTCGAGATCAAATAATATCCGGCAGCCGGGAAGCGGCGGGAGGCGAGAGCCTCCCGCCGCCTTTTTCGCCGTTCTGTTTAAAACAACCTTACTGTTTATAACAGCTTTTCGTGTACCGCCTCAGTTGAAAATACGGTATTGACTTTTGACCCGAAAATGGTATAATAATGTTCAGCGGCGCATCGGATCCCGCGGCCTTCCGAACATTTGCCCGGGCGGCGGACCGGGCGCCGGACCGACAGTACAGAGGTATTGAAAAATGGCATTGACAAAAAGGCAGTTCGACATCCTGGCTGCCCTCGCCGGAGCCGGCGAAAGCGGAAAAAAGATCACACAGCGGGAGCTTTGCGCGGCTTCCTGCAGCTCTCTCGGGACGGTTAACCGCGTGCTGCGCGAGCTCGAGGCGTCGGGAGACGTGGAGGGCGGAAGGATAACCCGGCACGGGTTCGAGACGCTCGAGCCATACCGCGCGAAAAGGGCTATATTCATCGCGGCCGGATTCGGGACGAGACTCGTTCCGGTGACGCTCAACACTCCGAAACCGCTCGTGCGAGTCAACGGCAAGCGGATCATCGATACCGCCATCGACGCCTGCCTCGCCGCCGGCATAGACGACATATACATCGTCAGGGGATATCTTGCCGAGCAGTTCGACCAGCTGCTGTACAAATATCCGACGGTGAAGTTCATCGACAACCCCAGCTACAACGAGGCGAACAACATCTCGTCCGCCATGGCCGCCCGGCATCTCATGTGCGGGTCTTATGTATTTGAGGCCGATCTTCTGGTGACCGATCCCTCGATAATCACGAAATATCACTATCAGTCCGACGTTCTCGGCATCTACAGCGAACGCACCGACGACTGGTGCATGACGGTCGACAAAGACGGCTGCCTCGACGAAGAGATGATCGGCGGCCGGAACTGCTACCGTATGATCGGTATATACTATATCAGTCCGTCCGACGGGAAGCTCCTCGCTGACGATATCCCCGCCGCCTACGCAGAGCCGGGAGGCAGGGAGAGGTTCTGGGAGACCGTCCCGAACCAGGTGTTCAGAGGCAAATACAAGATCCTGGTCAGAGAGTGCACCGACAGTGACGTCACTGAGATAGACACCTTCCGCGAACTCAAAGCCGTGGACCCCGCGTACGACGTCTGACACGGCGGGACAGGCGGAGATGAAGACAGACAAACCTGATATTACCGCCCCGGCCGGTGTTCCGAAAGTGCTGATCTGCTTCGGTACGATGCCCGAGGCGGTGAAGATGTGCCCTCCCGTGCTCGCATTCCGCGGATGCCGCGATCTTGAGACCGTGGTATGCTCGACGGGCCAGCACCGCGAGATGCTTGACTGCGCCCTGCGGAGCTTCGGCGTCGTTCCCGACGTCGACCTGGGCGTTATGAGGGAGGCGCAGACCCCCGGCGACGTCGCCGCCGCGGTCTCGTCCGCCTTCGGCGACCTGCTGGAGAAGGTGAAGCCGGACATCGTGCTGGTGCACGGCGACACCGTCAGCGCGTACGCCTGCGCGGTGCGCGCCTATCTCGACGGCATTCCCGTTGCTCACATCGAGGCCGGCCTACGCACATATGCCGGCGTGCCTTTCCCCGAGGAATTCTGCCGCCGCGAGATCGACGGCGTGTCATGCCTTCATTTCGCGCCGACGCCGGCGGCGGTATCGAATCTGCGCTCCGAAGGGTATCCGGAGGAGGGTATAATACTCACCGGGAACACTTCGGTCGACGCCCTTCGCCTGACTTTGGGGAAGACTTCCCGGAACGGCTCTCCCGACGGCTTTTTTGAAGCGGAAGCGGAAGGAGAGGAGAAAGAGAAGGGGAAGGGAGAAAAACTTATCCTCATATCGTCGCACCGGCGCGAGATACTGGGCGGGCGGCAGCGCGCGCTTTTCGCCGCGCTGCGCCGCGTCATAGAATCCTCCCCGGGCGTCCGGGCGGTTTATCTGACCCACTTGAACCCCGAGGTCATGGCCGCCGCGGAGGTGTTCCGCGGCTCCGGCCGCATCACGGAGGCAGGGCCGCTGACGCCGGCCGAGTGCCACCGGCTGCTTTCCCGCTGCTCGCTCTGCGTCACCGATTCGGGAGGCCTCACCGAGGAGAGCCTTACGCTCGGCGTACCCGTCGTAATGCTTCGCGACGTCACCGAGCGCCCCGAAGGAGTGGATTCCGGCGCCGCGCTGCTCGCCGGCACAGAGCCCTCCGGCGCGGCGGAAAAGATCGCGGAGCTCCTTCGGAGCCCCGCGAGATATGAAGCCGCGAGAGCCGCGGCGCTTTGCTGTTCCTCCCCGACCGTCCGCGCAATCGCGCGGGGCGTGCCCGAGGGAGACACCGGTGCATGCGTGACCGGAGCATCGGTCTACGGCGACGGATATGCCTCAGAGAGGATCCTCGCCGCGGTCAGGGCGTATCTCGGCGCACGGCGCCGCCCTGACGGTCAGATCTTGTCGCTGTAGATCACCGTCACGTCCGGATGCAGCTGCAGGACGGAGGCGGGGACCTTCGGCGTGACGTCGCCGTGAAGCGCTTCGAGGAGCACATTCTTCTTGTTTTCTCCGCTCGCGATGAGGACTATCTTCTTCGCGCAGAGTATCGACTTCATGCCCATCGTGATCGCGGTGCGCGGGACGTCCCGCCTTGATTCGAAGAAGCGGGAGTTGGCCTCGATGGTCGAGTCGTCGAGCTCGGCCACGTGAGTGCCGGCGATAAAGCAGTCGCCCGGCTCGTTGAAGCCGATGTGACCGTCGACGCCGATGCCGAGCAGCTGGACGTCGATGCCTCCGAGAGAGGCGATATAAGCGTCGTATTCCTCGCAGAACGCAGCGGTGTCGGCGGCAAGTCCGTCGGGCACCCTGGTGTTCGCCTTGTCGATGTTTATGCTGTCAAAAAGGTTTTTGTCCATGAAAAAGCGGTAGCTCTGCGGATGATCGGGCGCGAGTCCGACGTACTCGTCGAGGTTCACCGTCTTCACGCGGGAGAAATCGGTCTCTCCGTTCTTATATCTTCTGATGAGCTCCCGGTAGGTACCGACGGGAGACGAGCCGGTCGCGAGCCCAAGCACGCAGTCCGGCTTTTCCTTTACTGCCCCGGCGATGATGTCGGCAGCCATGCGGCTGAGTTTTTCGTAGCTTTCGGTTATTACGACTTTCATTTCTTTTGCTTCCTTTTTCCTCTGCTTGTATTGATCGCTGTATCTTCAGTTCATGCAGAACCGCTTCATGACGGATATTATCCCGTCCGCCGCCTCTGCCGATTCGGCCTCCGCGAAGATGCGGAGCAGCGGCTCGGTGCCCGAGAAGCGGCAGATCACGAACGATCCGTCGGTGAAATAGACCTTGCACCCGTCGGCGTAGCCGACCTTTTCGACCGCCCGGCCGAAATCGGGGATCTTTTTCTCCCGCATCAG
>CADCPG010000193.1 GCA_902803255.1 uncultured Ruminococcus sp.
CAGACTGCCGAAGACGGTGCTGTACAACCTCAATCCCTGCGACAACCGCATGATGTCCACCATGGCGGGGAATTTCGCGCCTAAAGTCCAGTTCGGAGCCGCCTGGTGGTTCAACGACACGCTGCGCGGCATGCGCGACCAGATCCGCGAGCTGATGGAGACGGGCGGGCTCTCGGCATCGGTAGGGATGCTCACCGATTCGCGCTCGTTCACTTCGTTCGTGCGGCACGAGTACTACAGGCGGATACTCTGCTCCGAGCTCGGGTCGCTCGTCGAAGAGGGGCTTTATCCCTGCGACACCGGAACGCTGGGGGAGATCGTGTCGGACGTCTGCTGGAGGAACGCCGCGCGGTTCATATTCGGCGGAAGATACTGAGCGCTCCGCGACACCGAAAGACCCATGAAAGGAAATGTGACGCAATGATAGCCGCAAACAGAGTTTTCGATCCCGGAACGGCGGCCCGGCCTGCCGCACGGGCTCTATGCCCGAGAGCGGTGCCGGCGAAGGCGGACGACGTCCTTCACGAGGCGGATTTCACCGCCGATTCCTCCGGAGTGCCTTTCTCGGCAGCCAGGTTCGTCACCGGCCACCAGCTGATGAACAGCCGCCTTTGGGAGCTGTTCGCGAGGCAGTTCGTCACCCGGCAGGACAGCGGCAACAACGGCTGGAGAGGCGAATACTGGGGCAAGATGATGAGAGGCGCCTGCCTCACATATTCGCTGACCCGCGATCCCGCGCTCTACCGCACGCTCCGCGAGTCAGTCTTTAAGATGCTGAGCCTGCCGGATCCCGACGGCCGCATCTCATCCTACCGCCGCGGCGCCGAATTCCGCGGCTGGGACATGTGGTGCCGCAAGTACGTCCTTCTCGGACTCGAGTACTTCCTCGACATCTGCGGCGAAGAAGACCTGCGGGACAGGATCATAGCCGCGTCATGCCGACATCTGCGCTGCATAATGCGCGAGGTAGGCGGAGAAGAGGGAAAGAAGGATATCACGCAGACTTCGAATTTCTGGGGCGGGGTAAATTCCTGCAGCATCCTCGAGCCTGTCATAAGACTGTACGAACTGACCGGAGAGAGCGATTTCCTTGAATTCGCCGAATACATAATCTCAACTGGAGGCTGCTCTAAGGGCAATTTGCTCGAACTTGCCGAAAAGGGCGAGATACCGCCGTACAGATATCCGGTAGTGAAGGCGTACGAGATCATGTCCTTCTTCGAGGGCATCATAGAGTACTACAGGCTGACCGGGGAGGAGAGGTACCTGCGCGCCGCGCTGAATTTCACCGACGCGGTACTCGAGACCGACTATACCGTCATCGGCTGCTGCGGATGCACGCACGAGCTCTTCGACAACAGTTCTTCCGCCGTTCAGACCGAGGCGAGGATCGAGATAATGCAGGAGACGTGCGTCTCCGTGACCTTCTCGAAGCTCCTCTCGCAGGCACTGCTGCTGACCGGAGACCCGAAATACGCCGAGGCGATGGAGAAGACATACTACAACAGTATCCTCGGGAGCGTGAATTTCGGACGCAACCGGGAGCTGAAACTCAGCGAAGACCTGACCGGGAACGACTACTCGCTCAGCGCCGGCTTCGTGCGGCAGATAGGCGGATTCACCTTCGACAGCTACGCGCCGCTTTACAAGAACCGCAGAAACCGCAAGACGGGAGGCTACCAGGATATAAACGGCGGCAGAGCATACGGATGCTGCGCCTGCATAGGCTCGGCCGGGACCGCGCTGCTGCCGCTGACCGCCATCCTCACGCGCGGTAGTGACGGACTCGTGATCAACCAGTACACTGACGGCCTGTTCCGCGCGGAAATGCCGGACGGAAAAAAGGCCGTCCTCAGGATGAGGACGGATTATCCGTATGACGGGAAGATAACGGTCACGTTCGAAGGCGGGGAACTGCCAGGCGAGCTGCTCCTCCGCATACCTTCATACGGCAAGACTGAGATAAGATATCTGCCGGTGCGCGCCGGGA
Organism: uncultured Ruminococcus sp.; assembly: GCA_902803255.1. Lineage (GTDB taxonomy): Bacteria > Bacillota > Clostridia > Oscillospirales > CAG-272 > CAG-390. The sequence goes on from CADCPG010000193.1 coordinate 1,991, forward strand.
ATGACGGCGGGGCGGGCGAAACACGCGGGAAGGTCTCCGCCCCGGCCGGATGCTATTTCGGCATACCTCGCGGCGTCCTTGAGAGGTGCGGCGGCATCGAGCTCAACGTCGACGTGTCACCGAGGGTCATCCTGCTGGGAGGAAGGGCGGCCGTCGTGAAGGGGTGCGTCGTGCTGGCCGCCGACTGCCGCAACGCGGATATCGACACGAAGGTGACGCCGGTCATCTCGTCGTGCGTGCCGGGCGGGCGCGACTTTCCCTGCCGTCTGTCCTGCGACGTCACGTTCGCAGGCGGAGAGAAGCTCCGCATGACCGACTATGCCTCCGCGGGAGCCGACTGGGAACGTCCCGACAGGTTCATCACCGCGTGGCTTGATCTGAAATGACAGTTTCCCCGGGACCTCCGATCCGGTCGGACAGGCGCTTCAGCTTTTCGCCGAGCGGCTTGCCCAGGATCACGAGATATACGAAATTGGAAACAGCGTAATTCAGGGTGTGCGGGACCGCGCTCACAAGGGCGGCGCGGTAGAGCGCCGGAGTGAACCGGCCGTATGCCCATAACACCGTGAATATGTCCATAATGAGCGAGAACGCCGCGCCGGCAGCTATCCCGAAGAGGAGGGCAGCCGCGCGGTGTTTTTTCAGTACCGGGGACATGAGCCCCGCCGCGAGGCCGACGGTCCCCCATGCCGCCATCTGGAAGGGGAGCCAGGGGCCAACCCCGAACCAGAAATCGGACAGCAGCGCCGTGAGCGCACCGGTCATGAGACCCGCCGCGGGACCGAGCCACATTCCCGTGAGTATTATGAGGGCGCTGACCGGCTTGAAATACGGCACGAGCCTCGAGGCGGTGCAGAGGGCGGTCATGACGGCGACCGAAGCGGCAAGCCTTGACGACATCCTCCGCCTTCTTCCCTCGGCAAAGGTGACAGTCCTTTCGTTCCTCATTCTGACGCACCGCCCCTCTTTTTCGCTTTTTCGCAAAACTCGAGAGCGCCTGACATACTGACGCACCCGCCGGCGATGCCGGAGAAAATGCGGCAGATGTCGGTCGTATAGAAAGAGGCGTCTCCGAAGACTTCGGACGGACTGCCGCAGGCGGCGACGCAGCCGTCGAAGAGCAGGGCGCAGCGCGTCGCGTGTTCAGCCGCGAATTCACAGTCGTGAGTCACGGCGACGACGGTCACGCCAGAGGCGGC
>CADCPG010000194.1 GCA_902803255.1 uncultured Ruminococcus sp.
CCGACGAAAATCATCAGGAAAGAAAAAACGTCCGCACGCGCGGACTCCGGGATATTGCATATGAACGCTGACAGAAACAGAATATACGGTCCCCGGAACGGCGCGCAGGGCGGCGGCCCTTACGGGAACCTCGCGGCGCTGGCCGATACCTCCTCGCGCGGAGACGGCAGCGTGCGCCGGTACACGATGACGAAAAAAGCCAGAAACAGATGGCTCGGAAGATATATGTCGGATTCGCAGACCGTAAGTCCGAAAAACTTTTCATCCCAGAAAAAGGCAGGGGCAGGGGAGAACGACGGCGGCGCCCTTCGCGAGAAGGCGGGGAAGCTGCTCTTCGGGTTCATCCTGACCGTCGCGCTGGGACTCATCCTGTTCATCACCGGCACCGTCCTCAGCCGCATGACGATCGACGCCGTGAGAATCGAGGGCGGCAGCACATATACCGAGGCCGAACTGCTTGCCGCGTCGGGACTGAGCTACGGCGACAACCTGATCCTCGGCAGGATAAAGGCGTGCGACCCGAAGGAGAGTCTGCCGCTGCTCGAGGACTGTTCGATCTCGCTCGACCTTCCAGGGACGCTCGTGTTCACGGTGAGGGAATCGGTCCCCGAGGTATATACCGAGATCGCCGGGAGCTACTACTCGCTCAGCCCGTCGCTGCGCGTCATAGAGCGGAGCGACAGCCCGGAGAGATTCGCGTCGGCGGGGCTCGTATACGTCTCGATCCCGCGCACGTCGTCCGCAACTGCCGGCTCGAAGCTCGAACTCGCGGGAGGTGCGGACAGCTCGTACATCTCCGGTTTTCTCGGCGTCCTCTCTGAGTCGGGTGTGCTTCCCAGGGTTTCTAGGATCTTCCTCGAGGAAAAATACGGGACGGTCATAACGCTCGACGGCAGATACCGCATCATCTTCGGAACGCCTTCCGACGCCCGGCTCAAGCTCGACACCGCTCTGCGCGTGATCGCCGAGGCCGACGACGGAAACGCCGCCGGGTACACGGTAGACGTAAGCGATCCCGCGATGGCGGGAGTGCGGAAACTCGAGTCGTTTGACCCGGAATCGAGGCTTGAATCGGTCTCCTAGGAGATTTTTTTCGCAAAAGCGGGAAAATTTACGCGAAACCTATTGAAAAACAGTATAAAATATTATATCATATATAAGACGGTCCGCTCGGAGGAGCAAAGCGGCGCCTTCGGGACCTGAAGAGAGTTAAGAGGTAGAGGTATCAAAATGGCAAATGTCAACGAAGAACTCTTCGACAGCGGAGTCAGCATAAAAGTCGTAGGCGTCGGAGGAGGCGGAAACAACGCGGTCAACCGGATGATCAACTCGAACATCCGCGGCGTCGAGTTCATAGCCGTCAACACCGACAAGCAGGCGCTCAGGTCCTGTGAAGCTCAAAACCAGATCACGATCGGCGAGAAGATCACGAGAGGCCACGGAGCCGGTGCCAACGCCGACATCGGCCAGCGCGCCGCCGAGGAGAGCACCGACGATATAAAGGCAGCCATCGCCGGGGCGGATATGATATTCATAGCCGCCGGAATGGGCGGCGGGACCGGCACGGGAGCCGCGCCCGTCGTGGCGAGGCTCGCGAGAGAGATGGGGATCCTGACCGTCGCGATAGTCACGAAGCCCTTCATCTTCGAAGGCCGCCGGAGGATGCTCCAGGCCGAGAAGGGCATCGAGGATCTCAGCGAGTACGTCGATTCGCTCGTTATCATCCCCAATGAGAGACTTAAACAGGTTTCCGACACCAGGATAACGCTTTACAACGCCTTCGAGATCGCCGACGACGTCCTCCGCAGAGGCGTCCAGAGCATCTCCGAGCTCATCAACGGCGACGGCTTCATCAACCTCGACTTCGCCGACGTCACGTCGGTCATGCAGAACGCCGGATACGCCCACATGGGCGTCGGTTCGGCCCAGGGCAAGGACAAGGCCGAGATCGCGGCGCGCGCCGCCATATCGAGCCCGCTGCTCGAGACGTCGATCAAGGGAGCCACGGGCATCCTTGTGAACATCACCATCTCGCCCGACGTCGGACTCGAAGACGCCGATCTCGCGTCCTCGATGATCACCGCCGAGGCGGATCCCGACGCCAACGTGATATGGGGCGTCGTGTTCGACGACAATCTCGACGACGAGATGAAGATCACCATCATCGCGACGGGATTCGAGCACGGAGGCGAGCGCGCGGAGCAGGCTCCGAAGCAGGCTCAGACGCCTCTTCAGGGCGCCGCGGCTTCGGCATCCCAGGCCGCCGCTCAGATCCAGAAGAACGCAGCCGCCCAGCAGGCGGCTCAGCAGGCCGCCGCTCAGGCTGCCGCCGTACAGCAGCAGGCCGCCGCTCCCCAGCAGACCGAGAGGACGGCTCCCCAGCCGGCCCAGACCCCGGCGCAGACCGCCCAGACGAATACCGCCCGGCGCGCTGCGGCCACTCCTTCGGCCGACAGCGGAACATCCGATTTCGAGGCTATAATGGACCTCATCAAGAGCCGCAAGACCCGCGACGACTTCAGCGGGACGGGCAGGCGCTGAAAATAACATCCAACGGGAAAAGCCCTTCGTCGACAGGTGAAGGGCTTTTTCTGGGATATAAACGAAAAAAACGATACGGAGAGGAAACTCAATGACATCATCTTCTTTCGAAATCCCCGCCCTCCTTCGGGACGGCAGAAGAAAAAAGGTCATTCTCGACACCGACACCTTCAACGAGGTCGACGACCAGTTCGCCCTTGCATACGCCATGCTGTCCCCCGACAGGATCGAACTGCTCTCGGTGAACGCCGCGCCCTTCCTCAACAGCCGTTCGACGTCCCCCGCCGACGGAATGGAGAAGAGTTACCGCGAGATACACAGGATCATGGAGCTCACCGACGCGAAGATGGCGAAGACGGTTCCGGTATACCGCGGCTCGGAGAGGTTCACGGGCCCCGACAGGCAGCCCGTCGAATCTCCCGCGTGCGATAACATAATAAATACCGTCATCTCGTCGGATGACGGTGACGACCCCGTGTTCATAGTCGCGCTGGGGGCCATTACCAACGTTGCTTCAGCGATAGCGAAATGCCCGGAGATAGCCGGGAAGGCCGTCGTCATCTGGCTCGGCGGACACGCCCTGTGGCGTCCCGACACGAAGGAGTTCAATTTAAGGCAGGACATACCCGGAGCACAGCTGCTCTTCGACAGCGGGATACCGCTCTACGTCATCCCCTGCGACGGCGTGTGCTCGCAGTTCATAACCACAGTGCCGGAACTCGAATACTATCTCGCCGGAAAGAACCCGCTTTGCGACTATCTGTGCAGGATCACCGCCGGATATACGAAAGAACCGTACGGCTGGTCTAAGGTGATATGGGACGTCACGGCAGTAGCGGCGCTGACGGTCCCCGACGCCGAGGAGACGGTGACGATCCCGCGGCCGATACTCACGTCCGACTGCCGCTGGGCGTTCGACGCCGCGAGAAAACCGTACGTATATGTGAGAAAAATCAGGAGAGACCCGATTTACGCCGATCTCTTCAGAAAACTGTCGTCGGCCGAAGGTGCCTGACGTAAAAGAAAGGCTGGAGCAGAAAATGTCAGAACTGAAACTCGATCTTTCATCTCTCGGAACAAGACTGAGGGCGCCCGCGGCAGAGATCTGCCGGGATCTCGGGATCGCCGTCGGAGATAACGGGACGCCGGTGTCGGCGTCGGCCGGAAAGCGCTTCCGGATCACCCTCGGCAGGAACGGCTACCGCATTACCTACCGTAAAAAGTGCGAATTCTTCCGCGCGATCGGACTGCTCTCCGAAACGGACGGCAAAAAGAGCTATGAGGAGACCGGAGACATCGGCATGCTCTGCTATATGGCCGACGAATCGAGAAACGCGGTCATGAACGGCTGCGGGCTGCGCAAGCTCATCCGCACGCTCGCCGTGCTCGGCTACGACTCTCTGATGCTCTATACCGAAGACACCTACGAAGTCCCCGGTTATCCATACTTCGGACACATGCGCGGGCGCTTCTCGCTCGCCGAACTCAAAGAGACCGACGCCTACGCCGCCTCGTTCGGCATCGAGATGATCCCCTGCATCCAGACCCTCGCGCACCTCGCCACCGCCATCAGATGGCCCGGCCTGCGCAGCTTCTCCGATACCGGCGACATCCTGCTCGCCGGCGACGAGCGCACATACGATTTCATAAAGGCCTGCCTCGGCGTGTTTTCCAAAGCCTTCAGATCGAGAAAGATCAACATCGGTATGGACGAGGCTCACATGCTCGGCCTCGGCAGCTACCTGAAACAGCACGGCTACCGCAAGGCTTCCGATATCATGCTCGAGCATCTGAACAGAGTGGCGCAGATCTGCGCCGACGCCGGATACGAGCCGATGATGTGGTCGGATATGTTCTTCCGCATGGCCTTCGGAGGCGGATATTACGTCAGAGAGGGCGAGATCTCGCCCGAGATCATGGCCAAGGTGCCGAAGAACGTGTCTCTCGTCTACTGGGACTACTACTCGCTCGACAGACAGAGAGTCGATCACATGATAGAATGCCATCAGAAGTTCGGCAATCCCACCGTCTTCGCCGGAGGCGCCTGGAAGTGGTCATGCATAGCTCCGCACAACAAATTCTCGCTGATCTCGACGAGACTGCAGCTCGATTCGTGCGCTCAGCACGGGATCAACAACATAATCGTGACGGGCTGGGGCGACAACGGAGGCGAGGCATCGCAGTTCTCGACGCTCCCCGTGCTACTCTATTACGCCGAGCGGCTCTATACTGCGGCCGACCCCGACGAGGATCTGCTTCGCAGGCGCTCGCGCGAGTGCTTCGGCGCCGAATGGGACGACCTGCTCCTCTTCGACCTGCCGAACGACCTGCGCGGGACCGAGCCTGGCAAGATCTCGCATCCCGTCAATCCCTGCAAGTATCTGCTTTACAACGACCCGCTCGAGGGCCTCTTCGATCTTCATCTCGAGGCCGACACGGCGGAACAGTACCGCGGTTTCGCGTCTAAGCTCCTCGCGCATGAGAACGACCCGGGATGGGGATACATCTTCCGCACGCTGGGGCTGCTCTGCGATCTGCTGTCGGTCAAGTCCGACCTCGGAGTCCGCATCACCGCGGCCTACCGCGAAAACGACAGGGAGACCATGCGCGGCATAGCGCTCGGCGACATACCGTCGGCCGTCGCGAAGCTCGACGCCTTTACCTCCGCCTTCAGGGATCAGTGGTTCAGGGAGAACAAGCCGTTCGGCTTCTCAAACGAGGAGATAAGACTTGGCGGTCTCAGGGCGAGACTGCTGTCGACCGGCGAACGCATCTCCGCATGGATCGAGAGAAAGCACGGAGCGGAGCGCATTCCCGAGCTTGAGGAGCCGAGACTCTATGTCGACGGCAGATCCGGGAACTCCGACAGAACACCGTACATCAGCTTCAACAACTGGTCGGCAAACTCAACGGTCGGCCAGATGTGACGCGATACAACATCCGGACGGCGAACTTTCCGGCCAGCCGGATGTGACGCGATACCGCCGCCGCGGGGAGCTTCTCCCCGCGCGCGGCAGTCTTTTCGCCCGGGCGCCGGCCCGGAGCGACCGATATCAACTGAAAGCAGGCGGCAACATGAAGTTTGTAAGGAAAAGACCGGGATCGGACTTTTCGGTGCTCCCGAAGATAATACACAGTCCGGCCGAATACGCGAGCGACGCCTTCCCTCTGCGGATCACCGCCGCGGCGAGGGAAGGGGAGGAGAACGGACAGGTGCCTGAGCGGCTGTCGCTCTATATCAAAGACCGGGACACAAGGATCGACATGCTGCCCTGCGACGGCCTCGAGCGAGGCGACATCTCCTACGAGATATACGGTGCCGACATCCCGGCGGATATCCTCGCGTCGTCGGGCGGCAGGATCGAATACGCCGTCGCGGAGGACGGCGTTTTTTCCGATATCACCGATCTGTACGCTGTCGACGTGATCGCGTCACGGGACCTTCCGTCCCCGCCCCCGCTGATCCTCACCGAGATGTACGCAAGACCGAAAAAACCGGGCGTCACGGCATATTTCGAGGTGGCGAACCCCGGCACGGCTCCCGTCGATCTTTACGGATACGAGATGACGGTATACGTCGATAAAAGCGCACCCGGAGGGAAGCCTGATTTCAGGCGCCCGCTCGCGGGAGAACCCGGGACGCTGCTCGCTCCGGGGGAATACGCCGCGATCTGGTGGCTGCGGCCGGCAAACTACGGGACCGAGGACGGCGACTGCGTGACCGTCTCCGACTTCATTCGCGTGTTCAACTCCGATTTCTCGAACCGTTTCGCCCAGATCGGCGAAGATGGCAGAAGGATAATACCCGTCGACTGCACTGCCGTCGGCGAAGACGGAAAGCGGAGGATGATGCCGGGATGCGGCGAGATGGCGGTAAAGATGCATCCCGCCTGCCTCGGGATCCTCCCGCGCGGAGGCGAGCCCGGGGACGAGTTCTACACCGCTCTCTATTCCGGCGTTTACGGCTCGTGGGACACCCCGGTACGGCAGTCGTCGTACTGGACATACGACCCGCGGCATCCGTCGGCCGGCGTATGTATCGCGCACAGCGCGCCGGCGACGCCCGGCGCACCCGGGTACGGCCAGCGGACGCTTTCGCTGTCGTCGCAGCCGCCGCTAGTGATCCCGGTGCGCCCGGTGAGGCACATCTATACCGGAGACGGCGACATCGACATCTCTTTTGCCGTCGTTCCCGCCGACGA
>CADCPG010000195.1 GCA_902803255.1 uncultured Ruminococcus sp.
AACTCCCAGCCGTAGTCAAGCGACACGCCGTTCGCCTCGAGCCCGAATGCGAATGGCAGCGAATAGTCGCCGGGATTCTGCTTCGTGTGGTAGGCGTCGAGCACGTTCGACGGGAAGCCGGCTCCGTTCCAGCCGGCGGTGACGTAGCGTCTCCCGGCCATCGATTCCTCGTATACTGTCAGTCCGGTGCGGTAGCACACCCATCCGCCTCCGCCTTCGTTCAGGAAGGCGTCGGTGTAGTACGATCTGCTGTCTTCGGTCATTTTATGCCTCTCATACCCTGAAATAATGACTGGTCAATCGTTTTTCTCTTCTTTTTCGCCGCCGTCTCCGGCGCCGGCCTCTCCGCCCTCATCCTGGTCGTTGAGTATCGGGTCGTTCATACCGGCGCTGCTGACGCCGGAGTCGTTCGCCCCGTTCTTTTCCATCTTCTCCTTTTCCTTTTCAGCCTTTTTCGCCCTGCGTTTTTCTCTTCTGCGTTCCCTGGCGTCCGACAGCCTGTCTCCGATCCTGTCGACCGGCTTCGCGATGATCTTTGCTATCCTGCCTCTGTCGTCCTCGGGGTAGTCCTCGTTCTTCAGCGGCGTGTAGATGTGGATGATACCCTCCTCGTTGAGGCTCTGGATGAGCGCCAGCGACACCGGAAGCAGCAGTATGCCGATACCGCCGTAAATGAAGTTTCCGGCTATCATGGCGAAAAGGGTGAGCAGCGGGTGCATCCCAACGTGGGAACCGACGATCTTGGGCTCAATGACCTGTCTTATGACGACCACGACAGCCCAGAGGATCAAAAGACCGATACCCTGTCCGATCTTGCCGAGGATCAGCGTGACGATAGCCCAGGGCAGCAGGACCAGACCCGAACCCACGATCGGCAGTATGTCGAACACCGCTATCAGCGCCGCGATGAGCGCCGGCCTGTCCGTCCCGATTATCAAAAGCCCGATGAAGATCTCGGCGAACGTTATGACCATTATCAGCAGGTACGAGAGGATATATTTCTTCAGCACCTTTCCGAGGTGCTGCATCACCGTCTTTATGCGGGTACTGGTCTTTTCGGACAGCTGTCTGTGGAAGAAATTCTTGATGATGTCGTAATCCGCCAGCATGAAGAAGGTGGAGATTATGCATATGACCACCTTGAAGAGCGCTCCCGACAGCCCCGCGGCAAGGGCCGGGGTCTTCGAGATGACGTTCTTCGAGAAATCGGCGACCGCCGAGGTGATCGACGACAGGAAATTCGAAAGAGCGGTGTCGAATCCGATATCAGCATTCTGGTTGAAGCGCGAGAAGAAGTCATCGATCCTGTCCGCCGCGGCGTAAAGGCCGGGGACAATGTTGTTGGAGAAGAGGTCGGGCAGCGTCTTGATAAAAGCTGTCAGCCAGTTGACTATCCCCACCACCATCGCCACGACGGCCAGTCCTATCGTGGCATAGAACAGCAGCACCAGTATGACCGACACCACTTTGCGCTCCATATGGAGCTTTTTCCTGAAGAACCTCGCCACAGGATTCAGGATCAGCACGACGACATAGGCTATGAAGAACGCCACGAGCGCCGGCAGGGCGTATCTCACGATCAGGATCGACAGTCCGAACAGCACGACGAAAAACGCGAAGTTCACGAGAAACTTGCGCCTGGCGTTGAACTCCTTGTAACTGCTGTTCCCCGACAGGAAACTGGCGATGCCGGAAGGCTGTTTTTTCTCTTCGCGGTTCTCCGCGCGCTCTTCCTCGCGCTCCTCGTCGAAAAAGTCGTCGCGGTCCTGCGTATCAGGTCTGTTTTTCTTATCGCTTCCCATATCTGTTCCGTTACCTCCTGCCGTTTTTCGTGTGTCCGCCGGTCTGTTCATACGGCGGGGCCTTTTTCCGTGCCTTCCGCCGTACCCGCGTCATCCGGCGCAGTGTCGCCGGGAAAACCGAGTGCGGCTATCTTTCCGGCGCCCGACGCCGCAGCCGCGTACGATCTGCATTCGGGACCCCGGGCGGTCACCCTGCCTCCGCCACCGATGTATACGAGCCTGAAGAAGCCGTATCCGGTCGTCCGCACGGCAAACCGCGGGCAGCGGCGCGGCTCCCCCTCTTTTTCGAGCGGAGCGCGGCAGTTGAGCCGCACCGACGCCGCCGAGGCGAGGCAGCGGGCGCGCGACGCCTGCGGGTTGCCGGTCAGAAGCACCTCTCCAGACGCCGACCGCAGCTCGAACACGTACCCGTCCGCCGTCTTCGTCACCGATGTCCCGGGATTCATTCCCCTTCAGCGACTGTCTGCCCGTCTGACGGGCTGCCGGCCAGGACGCCGTCTATCCATCCGGCGATGTAGTCCATCACTGCGGCTCTGTCCTTCTCGTTGAGTATCTCGTGTCTGTCGCCTTCGAAAAACCTGACGGTCAGCCGTTTTGCTCCGGCTCCGCCGAGCATCGCGGCGACCTTGCGCACTCCCTTTCCGTATCCGCCGACCGGGTCCTCGGTCCCGCTGACCATAAGGATCGGCAGGTCTGTCGGCACTCCGGCCGCCCATTCGTCGGTGCTCACCTCCGCGATCATGCGGAAGAGGTCGCGAAAGGCGCTGACGGTGAACATGAAACCGCTCTTAGGGTCGTCCTCGTATTTTTTTCTGATGACGGGGTCGCCCGTCGTCCAGGCGAATATGCCCTCATCCTTCGGGAACCTCTTGTTGTACCCTCCGAAGGCCATGCCGGTTATGAGTTTGCTGCGGTATCTCTCGCCCCTGAAGAAGGATACGAGGTCCGCCATCGCGATCCCGAGTCCGGTGGGCGAATCGGGGCCTCCGGTGCCGCAGATCACAGCTCCCGCGAGCTCCTCGGCGTAGCGGGACAGATACATCCTCACGAGGAACGAGCCCATGCTGTGTCCGAAGAGGATCAGCGGGGCACCAGGGTACTTCTGCTTAAGAAGCAGGGTGAATTTGTGGAGATCCTCCACCAGCAGCAAATATCCGTCTTTTTCGGCAAAATAGCCCAGATCGTCGGCGGTGAGTGCGGTCTCACCGTGGCCGAGGTGGTCGTTCGCCGCGAACATTATCCCGTGCGCGGCGAGATATCTGCCGAATTCAAGATATCGCCCGGCGTATTCCGACATTCCGTGGGACACCTGAACGATCGCGCGCGGCACTCCCTCCGGCTCTACGGTATAAAAAGAGATCGCCGTGCGGCCGTCGGACGAGAGGAAGTTGCCTCTCACCGGCTCGGAGAGTCCGTCGGCGCCTTCCCCTTCTTTCACGTTCCCGTTTTCCGTCATTTCTCCGTTTTCGGCGGAGATCCCGTCATTTAAGGTCTTTTCTTCGTCGGTCATTTGTCTGTTACACCTCTCCGGGCCGCCGCGTCAGTCCGAGACTTCTTCGAACAGGAGCGGCTTTTTTCCGGTGAAGCGGCAGAGTTTCACCGTGCTCGTAAACAGCCGTTTCGCCTCCCCGCCCTCTCCGACGGTCTTCCTGCCGGGATAGGAGAAGCAGTAGTACCCGTTTCCGAACGAGTACATGCCGGTGGAACCCTCGGGGAATTCGCATCCGGTGAACTCTCCGCCGTCGTAGCAGAGGTCCGACATGGGAAGCATGAGCCCGCGTTCGCCGCACAGGCCGGGTATCTCGCGCTCCGCGGGAGCGGACGCCCTGCCGATGATGAACATCGGGGGATTTTTGAACTGCGGCTTTTTGCCCCTGTACACCGCCACGAGCCAGGCGTCGAGGAAGGCGTCGTATTCGAGGTTCTGGACTCCCCAGTTGGTGTTACCGGTGTGGAAGAAGTACTTCCTGTCACAGCGTGGTCCCGAGTGATGCGGCTCGGCCTGAGTGAGCGGCTTCGCGTATTCGGCGAACTTCCGCTGGTCGAAGCGGAGGATGACCTGGCAGTCGTTGTCGGTCCGTCCGTTGTCGCCGTAGATCCCGTAAGCTACGTGCAGCATGCGGGGGGAATCCTGCGGCGCGCCGAAATCGGGACCGAAACCGGTGCCGTCGATGCCCGAGCAGGCGTATCTGTGGGGACGGCCGTCGAGGCCCTCCGACGAGAAGTCGTCGCAGACGTCGGGAAGGTAGACCGCCTTCATTATGCCGTCGCGCTCGGCGTCGAGTCCGGGGCGGTCGATCCTGTCGGCGTCGAAGATCGCGATGTAGAAGGCATCCTCGTCGGCGAGCTTCTTTCCCGTCCTCGCCATGATGCCCTGACCGATGGCGTCGTGTTTGTATTCTATCGAACCGTAGACCTTTCCGTCCTCGTCGTTGAACGAGATGCAGCCGAGATGTCCCGTAAGGCCGGAGACGGTCCCGATGAGCCTGCCGGAGATGTCGGTCTTGACGAGAACGGTGGTGAACGAGTAGTATACATATCTGTGAGCGGTGTCGAGGGCGATGCCCTGAACGTGTCCGCCGTCCCAGGCCCCGCCTTCGATCACGCGGGGAAAATCCTTCATTTCGAAGGGGTCTGCCCCCCCGGCGGGAGAGCAGGCGCATCTGTTTTCAGTTGCCATGTCATGTTCCTTTCCGGAAGCTGTTTTTCCACAATCAATTATATCACAAAAAAAGGATTATATCAAGGACGGAACCCCTCAATTTCGCGGCTTTTTTCCCGATACCGCGGCCGGCCGCCCGGCCGGAGCGCCTCCCCGCGGGCGGCGCCGGGAGCGTCCGCTGCAGACAGTCCCGGCAGGAGGGCCCGCTGCCGCCATCCCTCCATTTTCATCCCCTTTCCGTCTTTTTTCCTTGACACACGCGCTTTATTATAGTAAAATTATGGTGTATTATTGTTTGTCCCGGCGCGCGCTGCCGCGGCGCCGGAAAGGGAAAGGAATTATCCGGCTATCGGAAAAGAAAGATGGAAAAGAAAAACCTGAAGGCCTGGCTGTACCTGCTTCCGGCGCTCCTCTTCATAGGGGCGTTCATGGTATATCCGCTGATAGACGTCCTGATCTACTCGGCGGAAGAGGGCTACAATTCGGCGTCGCAGAGCTTTTTCGGCTACGGCGGCTACAATTATTCCTTCGTGCTCCACGATCCCTACTTCCTGCAGGCGGTGAAAAACACCTTTATCCTGGTCATCATCACGGTGCCGCTGTCGACCGGCCTCGCGCTGCTGATATCGCTCGGACTGTCGTCGATCGAAAAGCTGCGCGAGCTCTATCAGACGGTGTTCTTCCTGCCCTACGTGACGAACACGCTGGCCGTCGGCCTCGTATTCATGATACTCTTCCGGAAGACAGACTACTCCGAGGGGCTGGTCAACCTGCTCGTCACCTCGCTCGGCGGACAGTCGGTCGACTTCATCGAAGGCCCGTACGCCGCGAAGATGTTCGTGCTCTGCTTCTACACCGTCTGGATCGTCCTGCCCTTCAAGATCCTGATACTGACGAGCGCGCTGGCCTCGGTCGACAAGACCTACTACAGCGCCGCGAAGCTCGACGGGACGTCGCGCTTCCGCATGTTCACCCGCATCACTCTCCCGATGATCTCGCCGATGATCTTCTACCTCGTGATCACAGGGTTCATCGGCGCCTTCAAGGCCTACTCCGACTCGGTAGCGCTCTTCGGGACCGACCTCAACGCCGCGGG
>CADCPG010000196.1 GCA_902803255.1 uncultured Ruminococcus sp.
CTTTTTCTCTTGACAATTCAGGCTTGTAAAGGTATAATGTATTATAAATCGTACCAAAACGCTAACACCAAAAAACTTATCAGCATGTTTGAAAGGAAACGTCAGCCATGAAAAAGAATCTCCTCATTTCTGTCGCTTCGGTCATTCTGTGCGCCGTCCTGCTCTCCGGGATCCTGGTATCCTGCTCGCAGCCTGCCGGGCCGGAAGAGACGACGCCCTCCGTGCTCGATACCACGGTGCCCGAGGAAGATATCACTACCTTACCGTCCAATGTGGATGAAAACGGCTACCTGCTCGACGATCTCCCCGAGCTTGATTACGGAAAAAAGGAATTCACCATCTTCACCTGGTCCAACCAGACCATGTGGGAGTGGGCCGAGACCGACACTACGACGGGCGACATAATCAAGGACGCCCTCTTCACGCGTCAGGCAAAGACCGAGGACCGGCTCAAGGTCAAGATCGAGATCGTAAAGCAGCCCGGTGAGTGGGAGAACCGCAACACCTTCATCGACGCCGTATACAACAACACCAGCGCCGGCATCAACGACGACAGCTTCGACCTTATCGGCCAGTACACCCCCGCCATGGGCATAGGAGCCGTGAGAGGCTGCTACACCGACCTCTCCGAGATCAAGTACCTCGACCTCGAAAAGCCCTGGTGGCCCGATGACATCTACACTTCATCAGCCATCGGAGGACATGTCTACGGAGTCGCCGGCGACATCTCGTGCACGCTCATACGCAATATGAGCTGCATACTCACGAACCTCACGCTCGCGGACAGCCTCCATCTTCCCGATTTCTACGCGCTCGTAAAGGATCACGCCTGGACGGCGGAGAAGTTCCTGGAATTCGGCACCGGGACCGTCACCGGGCTCAATCCCGACGGCTCCTCCTGCCTGACCACGACCTTCCCGAGCAACGTCTCCTATGACAACGTGTTCTACAGCGGCGGATTCAGATTCGTCGAGAGCACCCCGGAAGGCGGTCTCCAGCTCTCCGAGGACCTCTCCTCCACCAGAATGGCGGACTGGTTCGATCTGTGGCACGGATTCTGGGCGCAGCCCGACACCGGAGTCCTCGGCCTTACAGCGACCAACGGCTTCACCTCCGGAAACGTGCTCTTCCACTTCGGCTCAATAGCCGACGTACAGAACTCGCTGCAGGAGATCGAATTCAAGTTCGGCATCCTTCCCTACCCGCTCTATGACAAGGACCAGAATGACTACTGCTCGATCTGCGGATACTGGGTGACGATGTACAGTGTTCCCGTGACCGCTCCCGACAAGGACATGACCGGCGCGGTGCTCGAGTGCCTCGGTTCCGAAGGGTACAGAGAGATCACTCCCGCCGTCTACAACGTCTCCTTCCAGTACAGATACCTCAACTCCATCGAGAACGCCGAGATCTTCGATCTGCTCCACGACACCCTCATCTTCGAACCCGGACGCACCTTCGGTGACCAGATCAACTGCTTCGCCGGCTTCCGTCAGGCGGCAGGCCAGTCGGACAGCTGGACCTCATACTACAAGGGACAGTCGGCCGTCTGGAAAAAGAACATTAATAAAGTCGTCGACGCCCTCTCATAACAGTCAGGGAAACGGAATCAGCGTAAAAGATGAAGGCTGAGATCGAAGGCCGGTTTCTGATCGACCACTTCAACGGAACCTTCTTCGCCTGTCTGGCGCTCACGCTCCTCTTCCTGGCGGTCTTCTGGCTGATCTTCAGAAAGAGAACGGATATGACAAAGCGGACGGCGGTGGCAGTCCTCTATTTACTTACATTCGCCTTCTTTTTCCTTTACAAATACTGGATCTCGGTCGACGAGGCCTATTCCGTCATCACCGAGGAGGCCGGAAACGGCGCCTTCTCGTGGTGGCAGGAGCTTCCCCTGCACCTCTGCAACATCAACCTGATACTCGTTCCCGTCGCGATGTTCACGAAGAACCGGCCTCTCGAGAGCTTCTGCTTCTTCATGGCCCCGATCGGAGCCTTCTTCGCGATGCTCGCCCCGTCGGTCGGATTCTACGGATACAGCATATTCGTTCCGAGGGTGTTCGGTTACTATCTGACCCACCTGCTGATACTCATCAGCGGTCCGATGATCGCGATGCTCGGGATATTCGCCCCGAGGTTCAGGGATTTCCCGCTGACGGTGGCATTCATTGCCGGAATCTCGCTCGCCGTTTTCGGCATCAGCATGCTCATGAGAGCCACCGGCGTCAACCCCCACGCAAACTACTTCTACTCCATCGAGCCGGCGCCCGGATCCCCGCTCGTGTCCTTCCACAGGTGGATACCGGTCCCGTATCTCTATCTCCTGCCGGGAGTTCTGATACTGCTCCCGTATATGGCGCTCGTCACTCTTCCGTTCGAACTTGCCAGGATGATCGAAGCGAAAGCGAAAAAGGCAGGAGACGCGGCTCCTGCCCCCGGACTCACGGACGCGGACGGGACAGCTGAGAAGGGAGAAAAAACAGAGGAGGAAACGGCCGGCTGATACCCGCTTTTCAATATTATTTCAGGCGTACGGGCTTCTGCCGCGTACGCCTGAAAACTATTTTTCAAAAAAAAAATTTTCGTTTCTATGGCCGATTTTAAGGGTTTTTTAAGTTTTGCGTGGTATAATAATCGTGTTAAAGTTTTTTGACAAAGAACTATAAGAAAAAAGGAGATCGATTTTATGAAAGTTCTTATTGTTGAAGATGAAGTTGCCCTGTCCAGAGCTGTAAAAAAGATACTCGAACAGCACGGGTATGTTTCCGACGTGGTATACGACGGCAGATCGGCGCTTGAGTTCGCCTCCATGACCGAATACAACCTCGTCATCCTCGATGTCATGATCCCCGGAATGGACGGATTTTCTGTGATCAAGGAACTCAGAAAGAGGGGAGTCAACACTCCTATCCTGGTCCTCACCGCGCGTGCCGATACCGAGGACAAGGTCAACGGCCTCAATCTGGGTGCGGACGACTATATGACCAAACCGTTCGACATCGACGAACTGCTTGCCAGAGTCGGCGCTCTTACGAGAAGGAAGGGTGAGATCGTCGTCGACGAGATCAAATTCGGTGACCTCACGCTCGACCTCGCATCCTGTGTCCTGACCTGCGGCGAAAGATCGGTAAGACTCAGCCCGAAGGAGTTCGGAGTCCTCAAGTCATTCATGCTCAATCCGGAGAAGGTCATAAAGACCGGCTGGCTTCTTGACAACGTCTGGGGCGTCGAATCCGAGGCCGTCGACAACAACGTGGAAGTCTATGTTTCCTTCATAAGAAGAAAGATCAAATTCGTCGGCTCGAGGGTCGCCATCAAGAGGATCCAGAGAGTCGGGTACAAGATGGAAAAAACACTCTGATGAACGCATTCAGGAAACGTTTTATCGCTTCCTCGATGTTTCTGACGACGACCGTTCTCGTCATCGCACTGATCACCCAGGGGTTCGTCGAATACCGGAACACCGCTTCCGAGATGTGGACGGCGATGCGCCTGGTACTCGAGCCCTGGAACGCCTCCGCCGAGCACCGGCGGGTCGAATCCGATCATTCCGGCGGAGAGCTGATCGCGAACGACACGGAACATGACTTTTCCGCCGGGGGTTCTGAAGGACCTCCGGCGGTTTCGTCGGAAACGGAAGCCATCGCAGGACAGCGCCGCGACGGGAACGCGGAGACGGCGGAGACGGACTCGACCGGCCGGAACGTATCCGGAGACTCCGAGCCGGGCGCAGACAGCGGAGCGTTCTCCCGGACCGACGGAAAAAAAGGCCGTCCAGGGCAGGGCGGTGACGGCACGGGAGAGGAAAAGGTCATCGCGGTGCTGTACAGTCCCTCGACGGATTCCGTCACGCTCATGACCGACAGGCATTTCGACATCAGCGACGAAAAACTGAAGGCCGCCACACTGTACGCGATGGCGGCGGACAGCCCGAGCGGCAGGATCGGCGACCTTGGCGTCTACTATCTGCGCGGAGCCGAGAACCGCGGCGTGATGATCTCGTTTGCCTCCGAGAGCTATATTCGCGACCGGCTGGCCGACGATTTTATCGCGCTGGCGATCATCTTCATCGGTTCTACCGCGCTTCTCTTCCTCATCTGCCTGTGGCTGTCGAAGATCGCGGTGAAGCCGCTTGAGAAGTCTGTCGAGATGGAACGTCAGTTCATAGCCGATCTGTCTCACGACATGAAGACTCCGCTTACCGTCATCCTGGCGAACAACAGCATCCTTAAGTCGAGCCCCGACCTGACCGTCGGCGAACAGCTGCAGTGGATCGACAGCACCGACGACTCCGCCAAGAACATCCTCGGCCTCGTGAACGGCATGCTCGAACTGTCGAGGCTGGACGCCGAGGGAGCGAAGGCAAAGCTCAGCCGGCGGCAGGATTCGGTCGACGCCTCGGAATCGGTGGCCGACATTTCGTCCGCTGCCCAGAAGAGCGTCCTGCAGATGGAATCGGTCGCGTTCGAGCGGTCGGTAACGCTTGATTCCGAGATAACCGACGGGCTCCTCGCGAACACCCGGGAGGATTACGCGGAAAGGATCTGCTCCGGCCTTATCGACAACGCGCTCAAATATGAGCCCCGCGGCGGAAGGGTCGTCGTGAAGCTCCATCCATTCGGAAGGCGTTCCGTCGTGCTCGCGGTAAAGAACGACGTCAGCGTCATCTCGCAGGAGGACCTGCCGCATGTCTTCGAACGCTTCTACCGCAGCGACAAGACCCGCGACATCCGCAGCGGACACGGCCTCGGGCTCACGATAATAAAACAGATGGCAGATCTGTCGGGGGCCGAGATGACGGTCGGAAGCCGCGAAGGCGAAGGCACCGTCTTTACCGTGAAATTCAATACGCCCGAATAGAACCGGGCGGCGGCCCGGAGAGCACTCCGGGCCGCCTTTTGACGCCGCGGAACGCATCTCTTTGCTGTTGACACCCGCGGGAAAAAATGATATAATTCATTTGTGGGAAGCTGCGCCGCCGGCACCGCGTGCCTTCAGGGACGGCAGCCTCACGGACTGACGGAAAAAGGTGAACATCAACTCAAAATGATAAAGAACGAACTCAGCACGACCGACCTGAGAAAAAGCGATTTCTATTACGATCTCCCGAAGGAACTGATAGCGCAGACGCCCGTCGAACCCCGCGATTCGTCGAGGCTCCTCGTTCTGTCGAAGGAGACAGGCGGGATCGAACACAGGATCTTCCGGGACATAACCGAATATCTTCACGAGGGTGACGTCCTGGCCGTCAATGACTCAAAGGTCATACCCGCAAGGCTCTACGGGGTCAAGGCGGGCACCGGAGCCGAAGTCGAGACGGTGCTGCTCCGTCCCCGCGGACTCGACGTCTGGGAGGTGCTCGTGCGCCCCGGACGCCGCCTCAAGCCGGGCGCGGAGGTGGTCTTCGGCGGCGGACTGCTCAACGGCACCGTCACCGACGTGATCGAAGACGGCAACAGGCTCATGAAGTTCTCATGCTCGGGCGAGCAGTTCTATTCCCTGCTCGACCGTATCGGCCAGATGCCGCTGCCTCCCTACATCACCGAAAAGCTGGCCGACGGCAGCAGGTACCAGACCGTCTACGCGAAGGAGAGAGGCTCCGCCGCGGCTCCGACGGCCGGCCTCCACTTCACCGGGCGCCTGCTCTCCGAGATCAGGGCAAAGGGCGTGAAGATAGTCCCCGTCATGCTTCACGTCGGACTCGGCACCTTCAGACCGGTCAAGGAGGACAAGATCGCAGACCACGTGATGCACTCGGAATTCTTCACGGTGACCGAGGAGGCCGCCGAGGCGATCAACAGCAGAAAAGGCAGACTGTTCACCGTCGGGACGACCACCTGCCGGACTCTCGAGAGCGCGGCCGACGAAAACGGCATCGTGCACCCGATGTCCGACGACACCGGGATATTCATCTATCCGGGATACAGATTCAAGGTCACTGACGCGCTGATCACCAACTTCCACCTTCCCGAGAGCACGCTGATCATGCTCGTATCCGCCCTCGCCGGCAAAGACCGGATCCTCGACGCCTACCGCGAGGCGGTAGAGATGCGTTACAGATTCTTCTCATTCGGAGACGCAATGCTGATCATTTGAATACGGAGGCTCACATGAAACAGGACCTTTACCTCAACGCGGCAGATCACATGCCGAACGACGGCTCGCGGGAAGTCTCTGACGACATCCAGCGGCTGATCGACGAAAACCCGAACCGGGTGATCTTCTTCCCCGACGGACTTTACCGTATCGCCAAACCCGTCCTGACGCCGGCGGACCCCGCCTTCAGCGTCTCGCTCAAGCTGTCTGATTTCGCCGTGATCCAGGCCGACCCGTCGTGGGACAGCGACGAAGCCATGATCCGGCTCGGGGGCTCGCATCCCTTCAACACGATCTATGTGAACGGTTCGAACTACTCGCTCGAGGGCGGGATCATCGACGGCTCAGGCGTCGCGAAGGCGGTGTCGGTCGACAGCGGACGCGAGACCGCGGTGCGCGATCTCTCGATCAAGCACGCGAAGGTCGGCATACACATAAAGCACGGCGCGAACTCGGGTTCGTCGGACGCCGATATCTCCCGCGTCAACATAACCGGCAGCGGCAC
>CADCPG010000197.1 GCA_902803255.1 uncultured Ruminococcus sp.
ACGCCGATCGGGGTGAAGGCGGAGTAGAGTCCCGAAAGATCCGGGTCCTCTCCGATGTCGCGCAGGAATTTCCGGAACAACGCCCTGTAATCCGTCGACTTCCGGTATTCGTCGGTGATCCCGACGTTCGTGATCCCGCCCGACGTGCTGACCCAGCAGTACCCGCGCTCCGTTATCCCGAAGTGTATCTCGATGCCGTCGGGGCGGTCCGAAGGGAAGTGCAGCTGCATGGCGAGGTTCCGGCGCTTCGCTTTCTGATATCTGCTTCCGAATCCGTTCGTGCCGTCTGCGAAGACGAGGCTGCCGTACCGGACTGCCGTCCTGTTTTCCCCTGCGCCGAGCGTCACCGTTTTCGAGTCGGGGTCGTGGGCCGTCAGCGGCATGTTTTCCGCGATCTCTATCCCGCGGCTCGCCGCGAGGCGGAAGAAGGCGTCGTCGAGCGCCACTCTGTTTATCTCCCGGCTGGTGAGCAGGAACCTGTTGTCGATATACTGCCGCGGCGAGAGGCCGTAGAAAAGCCTGAAATCCTTGATGTAGGTATAACCGCAGTCGGCAGGATCGAGGCCGAGCTCGCGGTACACCTTCACCGTTTTCTGCGTGATGTATCCCGCACAGCATTTGTCCCGCGGAAAGATGTATTTCTCCGCGACGAGGACGTCGCGCACGCCGAGATCGAGCAGCGTCAGCGCGCAGGCAAGTCCCGCGGGTCCGGCGCCGATCACGACGACGTCGTATCTGTCATTCATAAAACGGTGTCCTTCACCTTCCCGCCACGCAGGCGTCAGTATAAGATCTTCTCCAGAGCCTGTGCGAGCCCGGCGAGCCCTTCGGCGTCGTCGCGGCTGAATCTGGCGGGAACGGGGCTGTCGATATCGAGCACGGCGGTCACTACGCCGTCGCGCCGGACAGGAACGACGATCTCGGACCGCGACGCGCTGTCGCACGCGATGTGCCCGGGGAAGCTGTGCACGTCGTCGACGACCTGCATCCTGTTTTCGGCCCAGGCCGTCCCGCACACGCCCTTTCCTTTTTCGATGCGCACGCAGGCGACCCTGCCCTGGAACGGGCCGAGCAGCAGCGCGCCGTCCTTTACGAGATAGAATCCCGCCCAGTTGATGTTTTCCATCGAGTGGAAGAGGATCGCCGAGACGTTTGCCATGACGGCAACGGCGTCGCGCGAGATCTGCGCGAGCTCCTCCGCCTGTTTTATCATGAGTTTGTAATCTGTCATTTTCTGAACTCCGTTCGTTACCTGGGCAGCGTTCTGTCGGTGACCTCATGCCCCGGATCGCCGGATCCCGGGATCTCAACGGCCGTGCCGCTCATTTGAGAGGCGCGTCTTTCCGGCGGTTTACGGCTCCCGGTCGCCGCCGTAGCCTTCCTTCAGCGATTCGTCGTACGCGGCGCGCTCGCCGCCGATGAATTTCGGCCTCACTCTGGCCGCCAGGACTGTCGCGTCTCCTATCCGGTCCTGGTCGAGCCTGACCGGCACCGCGACGCGCTTCAGGTGCATTCCGATCAGCGTTCCGCCGATGTCGATGCCGGCGTCCGCCTTTATCTCCTCAAGCGCGACGGGATCGCGCATCGCGGCATACGCCGCCGTGGCGAACGAGCCGCCCGCCTTGGGCTGCGGCACGACGTTCACTATCTCGGCGCCCGGCACGGCTTCGCGCTCGACGATCAGCGCCCTGTTGAGGTGTTCGCAGCACTGGGCCGCGATGAATATGCCGAGAGGGGCAAAGACGCTGTTCAGGCCGTCGTACAGCGCGCTGCCGATCTCGGGGACCGACCAGCTTCCGACGCTGTGGCCTGTCACTTCGCTGGTGCTGCAGCCGATGACGACGATGTTCCCCTTCCTCAGATGAGCCGCCGCGACAAGCTGCCTCGCCGCGTTCGCCGCCTGTTCGCGGTATTTTTCCGCGGCCCCGCGGTCTTCGATCGAATGTGTTATTCCAGCCATTTTTTGCCTCCGGACAATGTCGTTGTCTTTGCGTTCGTGATAGTTGATTTATCTGTTCAGCGCCAGTTTCAGGAACTTTTTGTCGTTCTGCTGTTCGTTGGTCA
>CADCPG010000198.1 GCA_902803255.1 uncultured Ruminococcus sp.
ATCCGCCGGAGCAACGTCCTCCGCCTCGGGGGATCCCGCGTCTGCCGGAGCTTCTTCCGGCGATGCCGTTGTCTCTTCCTCCGCCGGAACCTCTTCTGCCGCGGCCTCTTCTGCTGCGGCCTCTTCTGCTACGGCTTCTTCTGTTGCGGCTTCTTCAGACGCGGCTTCGGGTTCTTTATCTTCTTCGTCCCCGGGCTCCTCCGCCGGGACAACGCGCTCCCCGATCACCGTGACTTCGGGTCCCGGCGCTTTCGCGGGTCCCGGATCCTCCGCCGGGGCTTCGCCCGGGGCGACCGTCGAGGAACTGAGGCAGACTATATCCGCCTCGGGTATCTTGTCGCTTTCGTCGCCTTCCGGGTCCGCCGGCTTTGCTGCGGAGGTGAGCGACATGAGCTTCTCCGCTATATCCAGGAGCAGCGTCCTGTTCTCTGCTTCAGCCTTCTCGAGCGCGGATATGCGAGCGGCAACTCCGCCGTATGCGGCGTACTCCGCGGTTCCGGCCGGCTCTTCGGCCCGCTTCTCCGCCTCTTCGGCCGCCGCGGCCGCTCTCCTGACTGCTTCCTCCTTCGCCGCGGCGATCCCGGAGGCAGCGGCCTCCTTTGCCTCGGCCACAGCCAGCGCAGCAGCTTCCTTCGCCTCGGCCGCCGCCTTCGCGGCGGACTCTCTCGCCTCGGCGACCAGCCTCGCGGCTTCGGCCTTTGCTTCGGCGGCGCGCCCGTCAGCGGCGGCTTCCGCCTCTCGCGCCTGTTTTATCAGTTCTTCCTTCTCCGCCTCCGCGGCCTTCAGCTCCGACATCAGCGATTCGCTCCTGCTCTCGGCATCGGCAAGAGCCGACTCGGCGAGATCCGCCCTGTTCTTTTCGGCCTCCGCCTTTTCCTTCGCCGCCTTGTATTCGACGGCCAGCCTCTGCTGGAAGGTCACAAGGTCGCAGATAGCCCGCTCGGCGTTCTCGCGGCTGAAATCATCTCCGAGCGAATATTTCTTTTTTATGAACTCAGGCAAAGCCATGCGTGTTTCCTCTTTTCGATTCTTTTTTCCCCCGCGGGGGCGTTTCCCGGCCGGAGGCCGGCGGGATCATGTCACAGAAAATACGTGAGAATAGCGTTGAGCAGCGAGATCAGCACCATAGTGATGAGGAACGGCATGTCCATCACAGATTCCTCGAACCAGCCGAATCTCTCGCACACCGAGGCCACCGGAGTGATCACGGGCTCGGTGACTCCCACGAGAAAGTTGTAGAATTTATTGTCCCCGTCCGCCATGAACCAGGAAAAGACGGCACGCAGGAACATGGCCAGTTCCATGGCCGAAAGGAAAGCGACCGGTATCGCCTTCAGGATATAAACCAAATAATCCACGGTATCATTGCTCCCCGGTATAAACCGATATCGGGCAGCCGGCATCAGCCCGCTGCCCGCGTATCATCGCCGCAGGTTCAGTTTTTGACGTCAGAACCGTATCCCGCGTATCCGTATGCCGCGGCGGCACTGCTTGCGGCGTCGTCTTCCACGGAAGTTCCGGTCTCGGTCTCGGAGATCTCCATCGTTCTCGGAGTGAGCATGAAGGTGGTGGCCGAGACGGCCTTGAGATGTCCGTTGATGGCGTAGGTGACGCCGTCGAGGAAGAAGATGAGGTTGGAGGCGACCTCTGCCGAGGCGTTCTCCAGGTTGATTATCACGGCGTTGTTGTTGATGAGCTCGTTCGCGATGAGCGGGCCGTCGCTGTAGAGCGTGGGCTTCATGAGCTTCATGGAGTAGGAAGCTCCGGTATCGGCAGGACCGTAGTTCGCTCTGCGCTGAGTTCCGCGGTCGTAATCCTGCTCCTGCCTGGGCGTCGCGGCGTAGGCGTAATCGTCGGCGCCGGATTCGTCCTCGTTCTTGCCGTAATAGGCTTCGTCGTACTGGCTCTCGGTGTCGGCGTTGTTCTTTTTGGATTTGAAGAAATCGATCATGGCCGTATCTCCTGTCGTTTATTATTTCTTATGACAACCGTATTATTTCGCCCCCGGAGTGCTTCTTCCGAAGAGCGATCTGCCGATGCGCACGCAGTTCGAGCCGGCCGCGATCGCCGCGGCAAAGCTGTCGCTCATGCCCATAGACAATATTGGCTCGTCTATATTATGAAGTGTTTCAGTCCAAATGTCAAGAGCAAGTTTGCAAGTTTCGGAGAAAAGATCGAAATATGCGTCTCCGTCGAGCCCCTGCGGGCCCATAGTCATGAATCCCGACATCCCGATATGCCCGAAGCGGCGCAGCGCGAGGCAGAAATCTGCGGCGTCCTCCGGCATAACTCCGCTCTTGCCTGGCTCGCGTCCGCTGTTGATCTCGACGAGCACGCGGACCCTGTCGATGCCCCGCCCGCCGGCGAGACGGTCGATCTCGGCGGCCGCGGCTTCGGAATCGAGCGAGTGTATCAGGCAGACGTTCCCGACGATGTACTTCAGTTTGTTCTTCTGTATCCCGCCGATGAAGTGGACGCCGAAGCCTTCGCCTCCGTCCGGCAGTCCGGCCAGATGCTCTCTCAGCGTCTGCGCACGGTTCTCGCCGAAGTCCGCGATCCCGCATCTGTCGCGGAGGAAGACGAGCTCTTCCGTCAGCGCGTATTTCGCGGCGGCGACGATCTTCACGCTCCCGGCCGGACGGCCGGCGGCGGCTTCAGCGGCGCGCACCTCCTCCGTGACCTTCGACGCTCTTTCCTCCAGTTCCGCAAATCCGCTTCGGTTCACGTATTCCGGACCCTGTCCGTGTACTTCGATCATCAGTCGATCACCTTCCCGTGGAAAATGTCCCTGCCGGACAATATGAGCTCGTCGACCGCGCGCAGATAGTCGTACCGGTCATGCTGTTCGCCGTAGGCGAGAAAGACTCCGTTCACCTTACTGCGCTTCAGAGTGAGGACGTCGTGGTTCGAAAACACGCTCCCGACGGTGCATCCGCCGGCGAGGCGGCACACTCCGCCGTCGGAACCGCCGCGCTGCGCGAGCTCCGCCTTTTCGGCAAATTCGAAGATGCTGAGATACTCGCCCGCCCGTCCCCGGAATCCGTACGGGATGTGACGGTATACAGTCTCGGGAGGATCGTCGCGGACGGCGTCCTCGTATTTCTTGACGATATAGTAGCCCTCGCCTTCGGCGAGAGTGACCGTCCTTCTGAATCTGGCGTATCCTCCGTCGACGGTGTACACACCGGTGTAGCCGTCGAGCTGATGCACCGCCGAGACGGGAACCCTGTACCCCTCGACGCTCATGTACTCGATCTCGGCCGTCTGGCACCTCAGCCAGCCGAAATCCGACGGGATCGAATTGCCGCGGAAGAGCAGCAGCATTCCGCCGCCGCTCATGCGGATCTTTTTCTCAAGCGTCATAGAGAGCGGCTTCGCTCCGGTGTCTGGAAATGAGACGGTAAAATCGCGGCCTGCGGGAGACGCCGTCATCTCGGAGCCTTCGCACCTGACGGCGAGATACCAGTCGGGGCTGTATGACAGCCGTCCGACGCAGCCGTCGACCGGGACAGGAGTTGCGTCGAGAGCCGCGAGGAACGACTCCTCGGTCAGCTCTTCGGCCAGCTTCAGCGTGAAGATCCCCTCCCTGCCGTCGATGCTCCGGAAGAAATAGCCCTGCGAGCCGGCGGTCACCTTTTCCGCCGGGCTGCCGAGCGACGCGAACACCGACGAACGCCTCGCGACGAGCGCGTTCAGCCTGTCCGCGATGACGCCGTCGCCGCCGGTGAGGTAGAGCTTCCTCGTAAGCGATGCGAGGAGTCCGTCCGACGCCGCCCCGGCCGATATGTAGTCGCCCGACGACAGCGAGTTCATGACCGACGAATACCCGCCGGAGATGTCCGCCATCACCGTCGCGATGCCCTCGCGGGTGACCTCGCCTCCGGCGCTCCTACGCAGCATGGCGATCTCGGCGTCGAGCGAATCGAGCTCCTCGCGGATCCCGCTGCGGTCCTCTGCGTAGATGCTGCAGATCGCGTCGCCTTTTGCGACCCGCTGTCCGTCGGCGATCTGATAATCGGCGAATCCGGCCGATTTGGCCTTTACCGGGACTGAGTCGCAGAATAGATAGGCGCTGCCGGAGCACCGGTAGGTCTCGGAGATCGTCACGACGTCGGACACCGTGATGCCCGGCATCAGCACCCTGACGAGCTGATATCCGAAGTAGAACACCGCGGCGAGCGACACCAGCACGACACCGAACTGAGTCAGCGACCGGCCGAGATAGCGCCAGTCGACGCCTATCCTGCGGTCGCCGGGGGTCCTGTCCTCTTTTTCGGAATAGACCTTCCTCACGCCTCGGGCGCCGCCCTTCGTATAGGTCACGACCCTGTTCTCCGGCTTCTCCGCGCCCTTTCCCGTGTCCTTCCCCGGGCTTTTTTCCTTTTTTTTCGAGCTGAAAAGGGAAAATCTCAATCTTTTCTCCAATTGCGCCGCGGGGCGCAGCGCCCCTTACGGCTGAATCTGGTATCCGTCGAAGCGACGGGCATCTGAGCTCTGTCAGCCCCGGAGGAAATCCGACACCAGGCGCTCGGCCTCGGGATAGGGGTCTTCGGAACCGGCTCCGATCTCTATCCTGACGCCGTACCGGCGCCCGCCGAACCAGCTGTCCTGTCGTTTGGCGTATTGTCTGGTCGCGAGCGATATCCTCTCCTCGGCAGCCGAGGGCGGCTCGAGTCCTCTAATGCAGTCGAGCATCTCCTTGTAGCCGATTGCCTGGGCGGCGGTGCTCCCGGGAGCGAGCGCACCCGCGGCGAGCAGCGCCCGCGTCTCGGCTTCCAGGCCCGACTCCATCATACGGCGCGTGCGTTCGCCTATCATCCCGGCGCGCAGCGCGCGGTCGGAGATGTGAAGGATCATCACGAGAGCCCGGTAGCGCGGGACGAGTCCCGCCTTCTCGATCTCTGTCTTTGTCTTTCCGGTCGAGTAGTATATCTCGAGGGCCCTTATGACCCTGCGCACGTTGTTTTTGTGGATCGCCGCCGCGGCGTCGGGATCTATGCCGCGCAGCTCCTCCCACAGTTCATCGGCCCCTCCGGGGCCGGCCGCCCTCTCTCTCAGCCTTTCGCGGAGTTCGGGATCGGTCCCGCTGTCTCCGAAGGGATGTTCGTAGAGCAGGCTCTCAAGGTACAGGCCGGTGCCTCCGCATATGACCGGGAGCATGCCGCGGGCGAGTATGCCGTCGACCGCCTCTTTCGCGCCGGCGGCGTAATCGGCGCACGAATACGGCTCGTCGGGGTCAAGTATGTCTATCATGTGATGCGGGACCTCCGCCATGTCGGCGCGGGTCGGCTTGGCCGTCCCGATGTCCATCCCGCGGTAGATCTGCATCGAGTCGCATGATACGATCTCGCCGCCGAACTTTTTCGCCAGACGCATGGCGAGAGCGCTCTTGCCCGAGGCCGTCGGTCCCGCGACGGCTATGACAGGTCCGGGCAGGCCGCTCCCGGGGAGCGCGCCGCCGGCAGTTATGTCCTTTTCCATAACGCGGATCACGGTCAGCTACCTGATTCCGGCCGGCTTCCGTCCGACGCTCCGGCTGACTTTACGGCTGACTTTACGGCTGCGTCCGCGGCAGCCGAAACGGGATTCTCGGCGGCGGAGGTGAAGTCGCCGGCGACGACATATCCCCTGCCGCGTCCTCTCTCGGAGCCGAATATGTTCTTCTTACGCCGGGAGATGAGCCGCGTATCGACCGTCGGGCCGTCCGGCTCCTCGAAATACGCCGCGGGAGCGGAGGAAGAGCCGTCGTCCGCGAAGCCGTCGGGAGTATCGCCGCAGCGCGCCGCGCTCGAGCACCCGGGTATGAGTCGGTAGTAATCACCGCCGATGACGCAGGCCTCACCGAGGACCATCGGGATCCCCTTCCAGGAACCTCCGGCCACCTGCCGCCCGCCTCTGACTATCTGTCCGAAGAACGCGCCGGTCACGGCAGACAGCCGCCGGAGCAGCCTCGTCAGCGCCTCGCGCCATTCGGGCCTGTCGAACACCGAATCGACCGCCTCGAGCGTGATATAACCCGCCCTGACGTTACCGTCTGCGTCCCTCGCGCCCGCGGCGGGGAAACTCGCGAAGAGATGCGTGACTGGCATGCGGCAGTAGAATACGGGAAATCCCGAACATCCCGCGAAGAAATCGCGGAAGCCTTCGAAACCGCCGTTTCCGGCATATGTATACTCGGGCGGTTCGGACGTCCCGTAGCGCTCGGGCAGAGCAAAGGGCATGACCTCGCGGAGGATCTCCGCGACCTTTCCGGCGTCAGGACGGACGCCGGGCACGAACCACAGAGAAAGGAAAAGCTTGCGCGTGAATTCGCCGCAGGCCGGAACCTGGCTCCTGCCTCCTGCGAAAACTATATCCTCGGGCGCCGCGAAGACAGCAGAACGCGGATCTCCGGAAGTGACCGCACCGCGACCTCCCGCGGCCTTCACCGCGAAGTTCATGAGGGCGGCGGCCGACTGCGGTCCGGGCTCGCTGTCCGTCCTTATCACCGACAGCCACTTCACCCCGGGGACAGAGAGAGCGATTCCGGCGGGTATGCCGTACGGAGGCAGCTCGACTGGCGGTTCCATACTTGTTTCGACCCCGCTGAGCCGGGGAGGTCTGAGATCCTCGCCGGGAGCTTCCGCCGACCATACGCACAGAATGTGTTCCGTTCCGATCACTTCCTCTCTTTTTCAGGTATCCGGCCCTGCTTCGCGCGGCCGCCCCGGTCTTCCGGGAGCTTCCGCCTAATCAAATCCATTATAATATTATATAACTAATGCGGCCGTTTGTCAATTTTTTTCCTTATATCGCCTTTTGATTGTTGACTTTTTGACAAAAATGGTTATAATAAGTTAATTGGATATGAACGGGCGCCGCGGGTCCATCCGCGGGACGGCCGGAAGCCGCATCCGCTCTCCGGGAGCGCATGCCGCGGCAGTCTCACGCCCGAATAACATGACCGGAGGGCAAAATGGCAAATTACCGCATTCTTTACAATTCACTGTCCGGAAACGGGACCGGAAAGGAACAGGCGGAGGCGCTGAAAGGAAAGCTTGACGGCAGCCTCGAATTCACCGACATCACCGGAATAGCCGACTACAGGAGCTTCTTCGAAGAGCTCCCCGCCGGCACGGTCCCCGTGCTCTGCGGAGGCGACGGCACTCTCAACCGCTTCGTCAACGACTGCGAGGCCGCCGGTGCCGTTATCCCGGACGGCATCCTGTACTACGCCGGAGGCACCGGCAACGACTTCCTCCGCGACCTCGGGATAGCTCCCGGGAGCGATCCCGTGCCGGTCGCGAAATACATACAGGACCTGCCCGTCGCCGACATCGAAGGAAAAAAATACCGCTTCTTCAACGGAGTGGGCTTCGGCATCGACGGCTACTGCTGCGAAGAGGGCGACAGGCAGCGCAGCATCCCCGGCAAGAAGATCAACTACACGTCGATCGCCATCGGCGGACTTCTCGGAAAATACAAACCCCGCGACGTCAGGGTGACCGTCGACGGCGTCGAACACTTCTTCCGGAAGGCCTGGCTCGCGCCGGTCATGAAGGGCAGATTCTACGGCGGCGGCATGATGGCCGCGCCGGATCAGGACAGGCTCGACCCCGAAGGCCTGCTGACCGCGATGATCTTCCACGGTTCGGGCAAGCTCCGCACCCTCATGATCTTCCCCGGGATCTTCAAGGGCGAACACGTAAAGCATACGAAGAACATAACCGTGCTCAGGGGGCGCGACATCACCGTCGAGTACTTTGAGCCCACGCCGCTCCAGGTCGACGGCGAAACGGTGTCGGGAGTGAAGGTCTGCCGCTGCACCGCGGCAAAGAAAGACTGATCGGTCCCCGGCGGAACAGACCACGTGCAAGAGAGGCAGACCCATGAAGCAGGGCAGATTCATTACCCACCCCGACCTTTCGGGGAAAAAGTACGACCACCCCTGGAAGAACAAGAAGTTCAACTCCTACGAGCGGGTCTTCGAGCCCGGCGAAGGCATACTGAACGTCAAATGCGAGTTCACGCCCGACCCGTCGAAGAAGCTTGAATCGGCGACCGTCCGCGCCACCGCGCTCGGGATCTTCGACATGTTCGTCAACGGCATGCGCGTCGTCAACTTCGACGGCGACACCGCCTACGCCGACGAACTCAAGCCGGGCTGGACCGACTACCGGTTCAGGGTATTCGAGTTCGAATACGACATCACCGCGCTCTGCGTCAGCGGAGGCCGCACCGGCAGTTCAAGGAAGAACATCTTCACCGCCGAGGTGTCGCCCGGATGGTGGACAGGCAGGATATCGTTCGGCTTCTACGGCTCGCTCGCTCCCGCCTTCTGCGGCGAGATCGAGCTTCGCTACCGCGACGGGTCGGCCGAGATCCTGGCGTCGGGAGAGGACTGGGACGCCTCGATCTGCGGTCCCGTCATGCGCGCCGACATCTGGGACGGCGAATACTATGACGCGACTGTCCCCGAGCCCTCCGTCGTGCCCGAGGCTCACGATTGGAAAAAGGCCGTCGCCTTTTCCGGATTCTGCGGCAGGATCGAGCCGGTCGCCGGCCCCCGCATCCGCAGCTGCGGCCGGATGATGCTCGACCCCGTCTCGGCGGTCATCCACTCGGGAAAGACCGGCAACGGGACCGAATTCGGAAAGATAAACATCCTCTCGAAGAAGACGGGCGACGGCTGCGAGACCGCGAAGCTGAAGCCGGGCGAGGCCATGATCGTCGATTTCGGCCAGAACATGGTCGGCCGTCCGATGCTCTTCCTCAACGCTCCGCGCGGCACCCGAGTCGAGGTCTTCTTTGCCGAGATGCTCAACGACAGCGGGGACCCCGGACGCGGCAACGACGGCCCCGAGGGCAGCCTCTACATCAAGAACTACCGCTCCGCCACGGCGCGCCTCGTATACATCGCGTCGGGCACCGACGAAGTCGAGTTCTACTACCCCACGCACACCTTCTTCGGCTTCCGCTATATCGAGATACGGGCTGACGCCGACCTGTCGGTGATCAACGTCCGCGGCGACGTCATAAGGTCCGACTGCCCCGAAGGCGGGGATTTCGAGTGCGACGTCCCCGAGGTGAACAGGCTCTTCTCGAACATAGTCTGGGGCATGAGGGGCAATTATCTGTCGGTCCCGACCGACTGCCCGCAGCGCGACGAGAGGCTCGGCTGGACGGGCGACACGCAGATCTTCTGCGGAGCCGCGTCGTATATCGCCGACATTCGCGGCTTCATGGACAAATGGCTGACCGACGCCGCGTATTCGCAGGAGGGATTCGGCGGCGCCTACGCCGACGTCATCCCGCGCGTCTTCACCTCCGAGGGCGGCAACGCCGCCTGGGGCGACGCCCCGCTCGTAGTGACCGACAGGCTCTATATGATGTACGGCGACAAAGAGGCGGTAAGGAAAAACTACGCCCCGATGGAAGCCTACATGGACTACCTCTCCCGCTTCGGGCTCGAGGGACCGAACACCGCCTACGGCGACTGGCTAAACTATGACGTGACCGACAAGCGCTACATAGCGGTCTGCTACTACGCGCACGACGCCGAACTGATGGCAAAATTCAGCCATATCCTCGGCCTTCGTGACCGCGAGGAGCACTATATGGAGCTCCGCGAAAAGATCGTCGGGCACTACAGGGATACATACATAAAGGACGGAAAACTGACCGTCGGGACACAGACCGGATATCTGCTCGCCCTGGCCTTCAATCTCGTCCAGCCCGAACTCCGCGAGAGCTTCATCGCGGCGCTGAAGGAAAAGATAGTATCGAACGGATACACCCTCTCTACCGGGTTCGTCGGGACGGGCATACTAAACCAGACGCTTTCGAAGGTGGGGCTCGACGGCCTCGCCTACTCGCTGCTCATGCAGGACCGCGACCCGTCGTGGCTCTACTCGGTGAAGCAGGGCGCGACGACGGTCTGGGAGCGCTGGAACTCCTATACGAAGGAGCGCGGCTTCGGCGACGTAGGAATGAACTCGTTCAACCACTACGCCTACGGGGCGGTCGCCGAATGGCTCTTCGCGGGCGTATGCGGCATACGTCCCGATCCCATGGACCCCGGATTCCGCAGCTTTATCCTGAAGCCGACGCCCGACTTCCGCACCGCCGGCGAAATGCCCGAAGGCGGACGCCGCATGAGGATCGCGAAGGCGTCGTACACCCCGCCGTGCGCCGGCGGAGAAAAGATCGAGAGCGGATGGGAGATATACGGAGGAAAGACCGTCTACACCTTCCGCATTCCCGAGGGGCTCTCCGCCAAGGTCTCGCTCGTGCCCGGAGACGGCGCGATGAAGGTGAACGGCCTTGACGTCACTCCGGAAGAGCTCGGAGCCTCGAACGTCTGGGGGCGCACCGAGTTCCGGCTCGGGTCGGGAAGATACCGCATCGAGATACAGAATCCGAACAAAATCTAATTCAAATCCCAAGGCAGGACTTATACATCAATGCAACCGCTTTCACTCAACGTAATCAGAGAGAGATTCCTCTCGTTTTTCGAATCGAAGGGCCATCTTAGACTTCCTTCCTTCCCTCTCATTCCCAGAAACGACAAATCGCTTCTGCTCATAAACTCGGGCATGGCCCCGATGAAAAAGTACTTCACCGGAGAGGTCACGCCTCCCCGCAACAGGGTCACCACATGCCAGAAGTGCATCCGCACTCCCGACCTCGAGAGAGTCGGGCACACCGCCAGGCACGGCACCTTCTTCGAGATGCTCGGCAACTTCTCCTTCGGAGACTACTTCAAGGAGGAGGCGATCACCTGGGCGTGGGAGTTCCTCACAAAGGACATGGAGATCCCGGAGGAGCTGCTCTGGCCGTCGGTATACGAAAAGGACGACGAGGCGTACGCGCTCTGGAGAGACAGGATAGGAGTCCCCGAGAGCCGCATCGTCAGGCTCGGCAAGGAGGACAACTTCTGGGAGCACGGCCCCGGTCCGTGCGGCCCCTGCACCGAGATCTACTTCGACCGCGGGCCTAAATACGGCTGCGGGAAGCCAGGATGCAGACCCGGATGCGACTGTGACCGGTATATGGAGATCTGGAACAACGTCTTCTCGCAGTTCTGCAACGACGGCTGCGGCTGCTACACCGAGCTGGAGCACAAGAACATCGATACCGGAATGGGACTCGAGCGCCTCGCCTGCGTACTCCAGGGCGTGGACAACATGTTCGAGGTCGACACCATAAGAAAGATCCTCGACAAAGTCTGCGAGATCTCCGGAAAGGAATACGGCAGGGACCCGAAGAACGACATCTCGATCAGGGTCGTGACCGACCACACCAGGAGCGCGATGTTCATGATAGCGGACGGCGTACTGCCCTCGAACGAAGGCCGCGGATACGTCCTTCGCCGGATCATCCGGCGCGCCTGCCGCCACGGAAAGCTGCTGGGCATCAAGCGGCCCTTCCTTGCCGAGACCGTCGTGACCGCCATCGGCGAGAGCTGCGGGGCATATCCCGAGCTCTCGGAGAAACAGGATTTCATCCTCAAGGTCATATCGGTCGAAGAGGAGAAGTTCGACGCCACCATCGACGCAGGACTGTCGATCCTCGGCGACATGCTGTCGAAGTCCGAGGGTGGCGTGCTCTCGGGAGACGACGCCTTCAAGCTTTACGACACCTTCGGCTTCCCGGTCGATCTCACACGCGAGATAGCCGGAGAGCGCGGATTCGAGATCGACGGCGACCGCTTCGCCGAGCTCATGCAGGGCCAGCGCGACAGAGCCAGGGCCGCCAGGGGCAACGTCGGCGGCTGGGACGAGTCGGCGAAGGACCTGCTCGCAAAGCTCCCGAAGACCGGTTTCACCGGCTATGAAGAGGAATCTTCCGACGCGAAGGTCGAGGCCATCATCTCGGACAGCGAGCTCGTCGACGAGATCACCGAGGGCGAGTTCACGCTGGTCCTCGACAGGACGCCCTTCTACGGCGAGGGCGGAGGCCAGGTCGGCGACACCGGTACGGTCGTCGCGGCCGACGGCTCCGATTCGCTCTGCGTGAACGTCACCGACACGAAGAAGACCGACGGTATATATCTGCACATCTGCTCGCTCGACCACGGGACCGTCAGAGTCGGCGACACAGTGAGGGCGTGCATCGACGGCGAACGGCGCGCGTCGATAAAGCGCAACCATTCGTCGCTCCATCTGCTGCAGTCGGCGCTGCGCCGCGTTCTCGGCACGCATGTCGAGCAGGCGGGCTCATACGTCGACGCCGAACGCGGGCGCTTTGACTTCACCCACTTCTCCGCCCTGACGAAGGACGAACTCGACGCCGTCGAGAACGAGGTCAACAGGGCCATCCTCGCGGGGCTGCCCGTCGAGACGGTGGTCACCGGCATCGAGGAGGCCAGGAAGATGGGCGCGATGATGCTCTTCGGCGAAAAATACGGAGACGTCGTGCGCGTCGTGAAAATGGGAGACTTCTCGACCGAGTTCTGCGGAGGCACGCACGTCGACAACACGTCGAAGCTGGGGCTCTTCCGCATCGTGTCCGAATCCTCGGTAGCGTCTGGAGTGCGCCGGATCGAGGCCGTGACCGGCACGAACGTGCTGGAGTGGTACCGCCTCAAGGAAAAGCTCATCTCCGACACCGCTGCCGAGCTCAGGGCCCCGAACCCGAACGACATAGCCAGGAAGGCCGCCGCCGTCATGAGCGAGCTCTCGGCCGCGAAGCGCGAGATCGAGGCCCTCGGGGCAAAACTCGCTGCGACCAGGCTCGACTCGATCCTCGCCGGCGCCGTTAAAGTCGGAAGCACGAGACTCGTGACCGCGAGGCTCGACGGCATGGCGGCTGACGTCGCCCGCTCGCTCGCCGACAGCATCCGCGCGTCGGGCCCCGACACCGTTGCGGTGCTGGCTGTGACCGACGGCGCGAAGCTGAACTTCATAGCCGTTGCCGGACCCGACGCCGTCAAAGCCGGGGCACACGCCGGAAAACTCGTCTCGGCGGTCGCCGCCGTGACCGGAGGCAGAGGCGGAGGCCGTCCCGACAGCGCGATGGCCGGAGGCCGCGACATCTCCGCCGCGGACGCCGC
>CADCPG010000199.1 GCA_902803255.1 uncultured Ruminococcus sp.
AAAAAAAGTGAAAGGCGTCGGAGCCTTTCTGCGGGCGGCGTCGGCGATCCTCGCGGCGGTGCTGGCGTTGCTCCCGCTCCCGGCGGCCGCCGACACATCGAACGGCAACGGATCGAACGTGACAGTCAATGCCGCGGACTACGCATTTTACCGCAAATACGAATACGGATACAGGGTCTCGGTGTATGTCGGCCTCGATATCAGGACCTATCCGGCGGCAGAAGAGGAACTCGGAGCCGTGCTGTCGGGGATGAGCCTGGCTGAGGAGAGCGGGCAGTTCTCCCTGCTCGGCAGGGTCGACCTCGTCAACTTCGCTCTCGGAGGACAAATTAAAAAGAATACATACGTCGGGGGACCGGGAAAAATAGACTACCGGAACAACGGCGAATTGCTATGGGCGGATTATACATACAACGCCCGCACCGGCGAGTACACATACGAATACTGGGTGTGGGACCTGCCTGTATTCAAGAAGCCGGACGGCACCGACAGCGATATCTTCAGCTATGCCGGCAGGGGGGCTGCTTCGGATCTGTCTCCCTCGTTCATAGAAAACAGGTACGGGGGCTACTCTGCGGTGTCCGCAGTCACTCCCGAGGAGTATTTCCTCTCGCGCACGACGCTGACGGCGCTGCTGCGGCAGATCAGCCTCGAAGAATACGGCAGCACCGACTACTGGACGTCGATCTTCGCCTCACCCGGCGACGAGTTCACCTTCCGGCTCGAAAACAGCGAGGTCAGAGCGGGCGCCGATATCCCGCGGAGCGCGGTCGACCCTGCCCTCGGGCACAACGCCATGCCCTTCGTGGTGGTGTACGAGCCGCTCGTCATGACTTATCTGCGCGAGAGCGCCGAGAGCGTCCTCTTCACGGCGACTGAATACGGGCTGTCGCAGGGGACATACTGGAACTGGTTCTCGACGGGAGGAAACTCCGACTCGTCGGGGATGTGGCCGGCGAACGGCAGATACGCCTTCAGCGCGGGAGGCACGCGCTATGACTTTTCGCCGCTGCGCATCTTTACCGGAGGCCTCGCGGGACAGGCGGTCCAGTCGCTCGTCTTCGGGTCGCTGCCGGCATCTGTATACCTCGAGACCGACTGGTTCGGCCACAAAGGGTTCGATCCTGACGCGGCGGGAGATCTGCTGTCGTCAGACGGCAGGTGGTGGTCGCTCCAGGCGATCGGAGAATACGGCGGCTGGGGGATGGAATTCTTCGAGTCTTCAGAATATCAGGCGCCGGCGCCCGGCGTGCCCGGATCCGGAGACGGCGAACTCGACCTGTACGTCGAAGCCGTGCCGCCGAACGCGGGATACACCGAGGGGACCGAGGTCGTGTCCGCCTTCACCGTCGGGTGCAGGGGAGAGCGTTCGGTATACCCGGACGACGACGTATCGGTGGTGATCACCGCCGCGGAGGCCGGGGAGGGGGGAACCGTCGCCGCGTCGCGGCGCCTTGCCCTGGAGGCGCTTCCCGCAGGGGAGACGTCGTCTGTATGGCTCAAATGGAGGGTGCCCGAAGGCGCCGGCAGGCGTTATGTCATCTCGGCCGGACTCGTATTCGGAGGCGATCCCGATTCCACGCCGGACGACAACTCGGACTCGTTCGAATCGGTGTCGTACGAGGCCGCTGACTCGACAGTCCCGCCTCCGGGATATACCGATGCCCCGGGCAGAGTCTGCTACCCGCCCGATGAGCGTGACGGCAGAGCGACGTGGCACGAGTGGCTGTACGACCCCGACGGGGGTGAATTCCACAGGGCGGACTATACCGCGGTCCTGTCGGCGCGTATCGACATTTCTCCCGACCCGTCGATCGGCTCGACCGTATTCTCCGGAGGGACGTATACCGTCAGATCGGGGTACGGATTTTATGCCTCCGTCACGGCTGATTGTACCGTCACGGCGGTCTGCTCTCATCCGTATGAGACACCGGCGGGGGCGGACGGATGCGTGACCGGAGCGCAGGCCGCGGACGTGATGTTCCCGGAGACCGGATTCTCGGCCGCATTCGGTGAGTACACGTCGGCCGAACTCATGTCGCTGACGGCGGACGAAGGCTCCGCGACAAGCGGATTTGAGCTGCCGCAGGAGCCGTCCGCGCACGGCGCGCGGATGCACTATATACCGCTGGGCTATCCCGACGGCCGCGGAGTCTACTCCGCTGCCGCCGGAGTCTCGGAGTGCTGGACACCCGCCGGCATGATATCCGCTCTCGCCGTGTCGGACGCCTGGAACATCGACGGATCTCTCTACGACGACTGGTACGCCGGAAGATGACAGGCGTATGATGCCCCGGGACTTTGCGAAGAAGCGGCTTTTGTGCCGCCTTCGTAAGTGACTGACGGTTCCGGATCTTATCTGACCCTGCCGGTCAGTCTTCCTCCGTCGGCGTCGATCTCGATGACGCTTCCTCTTCCGACGTCGCCCGTCAGGATGATACGCGCCGCCTCGGTCTCCACGTGCTTCTGGATGTATCTCCTGAGCGGACGCGCTCCGTAAACCGGATCGTATCCGTCGCTCACGACCTTCTCCACGGCGCGATCGGTCAGAGCGAGAGTGATCCCGCGGTCGGACAGACGCCTGTTGACGTCGGCGATCATAAGCGAGACGATCCCGGCGATATTCTCCTTCGTAAGCGGACGGAACATGATTATCTCGTCCAGGCGGTTGAGGAATTCGGGGCGGAAGCGCGCGCGCAGATCGGCGGTCACCGCCGCTTCCGCTTCATCCGATATCCCGCCGTCCTCACGGATCCCGTTCAGAAGATACTCGGACCCGATATTCGACGTCATGATCAGGATGGTGTTCTTGAAATCCACCGTCCTGCCCTGGCTGTCGGTGATCCTGCCGTCGTCCAGCACCTGAAGAAGGACGTTGAAGACGTCGGGATGCGCCTTTTCGATCTCGTCGAAAAGGACCACCGAATAGGGCTTGCGGCGGACAGCCTCGGTAAGCTGCCCTCCCTCGTCGTATCCGACGTATCCGGGAGGCGCTCCGATCAGTCTCGACACCGAGAACTTCTCCATATATTCGCTCATATCGATCCTGACCATGTTCGATTCGTCGTCGAACAGATCGGCCGACAGCGCTTTTGCCAGTTCAGTCTTGCCGACGCCGGTGGGACCGAGGAAAAGGAATGAGCCTATCGGGCGCTTCGGATCCTTGATACCCGCCTTCGATCTGAGGATCGC
>CADCPG010000200.1 GCA_902803255.1 uncultured Ruminococcus sp.
CGGGGGTCTACGCCGGCCCGACGATGATGCCGGTCTACGCCGGTCCCCGGATGGCGAGGGTGTATGCGGGTCCCGCGTTCTTCGTAAAGCCCGCCGGCAAGGAAGCGGCGACATCCAAAGGCGGAGCGGACAAGTCCGCGGACAGCAAAACAGGCGGCCCTGCCTTTTTCTGCCCGTCGTGCGGCTCGAAGCTTGAGTCGATCACCAAATTCTGCCCCGAGTGCGGAGCCGACCTCCGGAAGCCGGGCGGAGGGCCTGTTTCGATATGACCGGAAAAAGAGGCCGCGACCCGGCTTTCCCGTTCGAACTCGCCCGCTGCGTGTGGGAGATCACCCTCGCGTGCTGCTTTGAGTGCGCCTACTGCGGCTCGAGAGCCGGAAAGGCGAGAGAAGGCGAGCTGACGACCGAAGAATGCCTTGACGTCGCCGACCAGCTCGCGGAGCTCGGATGCGAACGCGTCTCGATGATAGGCGGCGAGGTCTTCATGCGCCGCGACTGGCGGCAGATCGCGTCGAAGCTGACGTCGCTCGGGATATCAGTCAATATCATAACCAACGGATTCTTCTTCAACGAAAAGATGCTCGGCGATCTGCGGGACTGCGCCGTCGAGTCGGTCTCGGTGTCGATCGACGGTCCGCGCGGCATACACGACAGATACCGTCAGGCCGGCAGCTACGACCGGGCGATGGCGGCGGTACGCGCGCTGAAGGAGGGCGGGATCCCAGTCTCCGTCATCAGCACGCTCAACAGCGAAAACTCGAAGGCGCTGGGGGAGCTCTACGACGCCCTCCGCGACACCGGGATCTTCGCGTGGCAGATCCAGGCGTGCTCGCCGATGGGCAGCGCGTCGTCGGGCGGGATAGACTACCGCTTCGACACGAAGTCGGTAATAAAGTTCGTCGACGCCCTGGCCGGCAAGGCGCCGTTCGCGGTGGGCGTCGCCGACAACATCGGCTACTTCACCCCCGAAGAGGGGCGGATACGCGGCAACACCTCGGGCAGGGCATACTACCCCGGCTGCTCCGCCGGGATATCGACGGTCGGCATCGACAGCGTCGGCAACGTCCGTGGCTGCGAATCGATGTACGACGAGTTCTTCAACGAGGGCAACCTCCGCGAGAGGACCCTGCGCGACATCTGGGAGGACCCCGAAGGCTTCGCGTACAACCGCGGGTTCCGGGCATCAATGCTCACCGGAGCGTGCGCGGAGTGCCGGTACGGCGAATACTGCGCCGGCGGCTGCCGCTCCTACAACTATTTCGTGCACCGGAAGATGTACGAGGCCCCCGCGTGCGCCAGAAACGCGTGAGGAAAGCTCCGGCGGCAAACGCCGGTCATTGAACGGAAGGTATAATATCATGTCTCCTGCGGCAGCCCTGATCATCGATCTCGTTCTCAACCTTATCATCGCGGTATCGTCGGCGGCGGTGATCATCTCCTACTTTTTCAGCGACGCGGACGTCGGCGGCGAGCCGGAGCGCAAGGTTACACTGCGTTATTTCACCACCGACTCGAACATCCTCGCCTGCCTCGCGGCGGCGGTCATGACCGTCTGCGACGCCGTCGCGCTGGCCTCCCCGGGGGCAGGGATCCCGTATTTCGCGAGGATCCTCAAATACGCGGGGACAGTCGCGGTAGCTGTCACGATCTGCACGGTCGTGCTCTTCCTGCTGCCGTCGGCGCTGGCAGCCGGGAACAAGAGCGAAGCGAAGGCCCTCTTTGCCGGAAAGGCGTTCGTCGTCCATCTGTCGACGCCGGTACTGTCGATCCTCTCGTTCGTGCTCTTCGAGAACGCGAAGGGGTTCACGTTTGCCGAATCGCTTTGGACGATGCTGCCGGCGGTCGTATATTCGGTCGTCTATCTGATCATGGTCGTCTTCGTGAAGAGATGGCCCGATTTCTACGGCTTTACCTTCGGCGGGAAGATGTACATGGTCCCGGTCTCGATCATCGGGATATATCTGCTCTCCCTGGGCGCGGCGACGCTGATGCGCTGCGTTCCTCCGGTCCCCGTGACACTGCAATAATACCGATCCAACATAACAAACTGAAAGGACTACCGAAATGCGCAAGTATCTTCTGCCAGAGACAGGCAGCTTCTACAAGGCGAACCTGCACTGCCATACCGTCATATCCGACGGCAGAAGGACCCCGGAAGAGGTCAAGGCTCTCTACAAGGGCGGCGGATATTCCGTCGTCGCCTTCACCGACCACAACGTAATGATCCCGCACCCCGATCTTCGCGACCCCGACTTCCTGCCGCTGACCGGCTACGAGCTCAACATCAACTCGCCCGGATACCCGGCGAAGGACGCGAAGACCTGCCACGCCTGCTTCATCTCGCTCTACGATCCCGACAGGCCGCAGCCCGTCATGATCCGGAAGAACCTCAAGAAGGCGACTCTCTACTGGGCCGATTTCGTCAAGCTTGCCCCTGATGCCGAATCCTTCACGCCCGTATACGACCCGCAGTATATCAACCCCATGCTCCGCGCGGGGCGCGACAGCGGCTTCTTCGTGACGTACAACCACCCCGTGTGGTCGCAGGAGAACTTCGGCGACTATATGAACTACCACGGCATGAACGCCATGGAGATCTGCAACTACGGCTGCGCCTGCATGGGCTTCGACGAATACAACGGCCGCGAGTACAGCGATATGCTCAACGGCGGCGAGCGGATCTTCTGCATCGCGACCGACGACAACCACAACAAGCACGCCGACAGAACTCCCGACTCCGACTCGTTCGGCGGCTGGACCGTGATAAAGGCCGACAGGCTCGACTACGAATCGGTTAGCGCTGCTCTCGAGGCCGGTAACTTCTACGCCTCGACCGGTCCCGAGATATACAGCCTCTTCTTCGAGGACGGAAAAGTGAGCGTCACCTGCTCCGACGCGCAGACGGTGAGCTGCATCACCGGAGTGCGGACCGCCCGCAGGGCGCCCGGAGACAGCTGGAGGATAATCAACGGCGCCGAATTTGACATCCCCGCCGAGTGCCGGTGGTTCAGGATCGAGGTCAAGGGGCCCGACGGACACTGCGCCTACACCAACGCGTATTTCACCGATACCCTTCCCTACTGAGACCGGCGGCCCGAGGCCGCCCGACCCGAAATGAAAAAGCAAGGAGGACAGTCATGAAACTCGGATTCGGACTGATGCGCCTTCCCGTGATCGACGGCAACCGTGAAAACATCGACTACTCCCGCTTCCGCGTGATGGCCGACCGGTTCATCGCCGCGGGCGGGACATACTTCGACACCGCGTACCCCTATCACGGAGGCTTCAGCGAAGTAGCCCTGCGCGAGAACGTCGTGAAAAGATATCCCCGCGACAGCTTCACCGTGACCGACAAGCTCCCGCTGTGGCTCCTCGACGGTCCCGAGGCGCCGGAGAGGATCTTCGAGCTGCAGCTCGAGCGCTGCGGCGTCGATCACTTCGACTACTACTGGCTGCACGCCGTCGGAGACGACAACTACGCGAAGATCGTCGACAGCGACGCCTACTCCTTCATACGAAGGATGCGCGACGCCGGAAAGATCCGTCACATCGGATTCTCGTTCCACGGCTCGATGCCGCTGCTCGAGAAGATGTTCAGCACATACCGGGAGATGGAATACGTCCAGCTCCAGATCAACTACATGGACATGGAGGATCCCTCCGTCCGCGGGCGCGAGAGCCTCGAGCTCGCAAAATCGTACGGCCTTCCGGTGATCGTCATGGAACCCGTCAAGGGCGGCAGTCTGGCAAAGCTCCCGCCGGCCGCGGA
Source organism: uncultured Ruminococcus sp. (assembly GCA_902803255.1). Taxonomy (GTDB): domain Bacteria; phylum Bacillota; class Clostridia; order Oscillospirales; family CAG-272; genus CAG-390. The sequence continues at coordinate 3,770 of CADCPG010000200.1, forward strand.
GAAACTGTTCCGCGACCGCGATCCGTCGATGTCCCCCGCCTCCTGGGCGGTGAGATACGCCGCGTCCTTCGAGAACGTCTATATGGTGCTCTCGGGGATGAGCACTCCGGAGCAGGTCGAAGACAACGTGAGCTACATGCAGGACTTCAAACCGCTCGACGCTAGCGAATACGAACTCATTGACCGGGTCATCGAATCGATAAAGACTACCGACGCCATCCCCTGCACCGGCTGCAGTTACTGCGTAACCGAGCAGGAGTGCCCTGCCGGAATAAAGATCCCGGAGCTCTTCGGAGTGTACAACCGCCTCGGAAGGTACCTTATCGGCCGCCGCGAGGCAAAGGAGCAATAC
>CADCPG010000201.1 GCA_902803255.1 uncultured Ruminococcus sp.
CAGGCGGTTTTTCAAGATTTCGACGTCATAACAGGCGCAAAAAGAGCCGTCAAGACGCGTGCGTTGAATTGTGCGGTATTGCCTTAAAATATATCACACGATCATCGGCCGTGTAAAATTAAAAATGTGAGAGGTTTTATATATGTCCACTGAACGGATCGACGGAAAAGTCTACTCGGAAATGGTGAGGAACGGGGCTTCGATCCTAGGAAGCTACCGCAGCGTCGTGAACGAGCTGAACGTATTCCCGGTCCCGGACGGCGATACCGGCGACAACATGTACATGACGATCAACTCGGGCGCCGAGATGCTGAAGGAGCGGCCGGCGGAGCTCGACCGGGCGTCGGACCTCGCGGCGCGCGGGATGCTCTTCGGGGCGAGAGGCAACTCGGGAGTGATCCTCTCCCGGATCTTCTACGGCATCGCGAAGGGCTTCGAGGGGATGGAGAGCACCGACGTTTACGGGTTCGCCAGAGCCCTCGAGAGAGGCGTCACCGAGGCCTACGGGGCCGTCGCGGAGCCTGTGGAGGGCACCATCCTCACCGTCTACCGCGAAGCGGTGAAATACGCCGCCGACAGGCTGAACGGGGCGAGCACCGTCGAGTCGTTCACCGACGACTTCGCGTCTGAGATGCACCGTTCGCTCGAGCACACGCCCGAGCTGCTCGCGGTGCTCAAGGAGGCGGGGGTCGTCGACAGCGGCGGAGCCGGTCTTCTTTATATCGTCGAGGGAATGCGCGAGACGCTCGCGGGCTTTATCGCGACGGCCGAGGCCTTCACGCCCGACGCCGGCCGGAAAACGCCCGATCTGTCCGCCTTCACCGAGAATGACGTCCTGACTTCGGGCTACTGCACCGAGTTCCTGCTCCGGCTGCAGAAGAGCAAGACCGGCGACCCCGGAAACTTCGATCCCTCGGGGTTCATAGAATGGGTGAAGAGGCAGGGCAGTTCGGTCGTTGCCTTCCGCGACGGCAGCGTGCTCAAGATACACGTTCACACCATGCGTCCGGGCGACATACTGAACGAGGCCCAGAAGTACGGCGAGTTCCTCACTCTCAAGATCGAGAACATGACGCTCCAGGAGAACAGCTCGACGGTCGCGAACCGCTTCGAGATCCCGAAGCTCAATTACAAAAAGCGCTACGGCACCGTCGCGGTCGCCTCGGGAGCCGGGGTAACGGAGACCTTCCGCGAGCTCGGCTGCGACGCCGTCGTCGAGGGCGGCCAGAGCATGAACCCGTCGGTCGAGGACCTCGTCAGGGCGATCGGGAGCGCCGCCGCGGAGACGGTCTTCGTCTTCCCCAACAACGGCAACGTCATACTCACCGCCGGGCAGGCCGCGGCTCTCTGCCCCGGCACACGCGTTATCACCGTCCGCACGCATTCGGCGGGAGAGGGATACGCCGCCATGTCGGTCTTCGACGCCGACGAAAAGGACCCGGACAAGATCCTGCGTGACCTCGAGGAGGCCGCGGCCTCGGTCGTCACCGGGAACGTCTCGGCGGCGGTCCGCGACTCGGAGCTCGACGGCATCAGTGTAAGGAAAGGCCAGTATCTCGGTTTTACAAGAGACAGGATCCTCACGGCCTGCGACCGCAGGGCCGACACGGTGCTCGCGCTCGCAGGTGAGCTCGACGCCGGAAACTACGGGATCCTCATGCTCATACGCGGCGCCGGAGTGCCCGAAGAGGAGGGCGGCGACCTCGCGCGGGAGCTGCAGGCCCGCTTCCCCGACACCGAGATCATCCCGATCGACGGAGGACAGCCGGTCTACGACTACATGCTCGTCCTCGAGTAAGACAGACAGACAGAATAAACATAAAACACCGCGTTTCCGCGGCCAAGGAGAAAAAAATGCTCGTCCTGTTCACCGACACAGACACCGACATCACACCGCAGGTGGCAAAGGAATACGGCTACCGGCTCATCAGCATGCCGTACACCGTGGGAGATACCGACGTACATCCGTACGCCGACTCCGACACCTTCGATTTCAAGCCCTTCTACGACATGCTCAGGGGAGGCACGATCCCCAAGACGAGCGCCATCGGCAGCGAGGCCTACGTATCGTATTTTGAGCCCGTCTTTGCCGCCGGCGACGACATCCTCTACGTTCACTTCTCGAGGGCTATGACCGCCACGTTCGACGTCATGGACAAGACCGTCGCCGAACTGCTGAAGAAATACCCCGAACGCAGATTCTACGCGATCGACACGATGAGCATCACTATCGGGTGCTACTACCTCGTCCGCGAGATCGGCGACCTCTACCTTCAGGGAAAGACGGCCGAGGAGCTCGTGGCGTACGCCGAGCGGGAGATACAGCACACCGCCCTCTACTTCTTCGCCGACGACCTCAAGTTCTTCAGGGCCAGCGGACGCGTCAGCGGCATCGCCGGCGCGATGGGCACCCTGCTCGGGATCCGTCCGATCATATACGTCGACAAGACCGGGCGCATGGTCAGCATAGGCAAGGAAAAGGGCCGCAGGAACGCCGTCGAGCATCTGCTCCGGACGGTCGACGAGCTCGGCGACAGCATAAAGGAGCACAGGGTGATCATCGGTCACACAGACGCGCCCGAGATCGCCGACGAGGTCGAGGCCCGGCTCATCGAGAGGTTCGGGTCGGATCTTCGCACCGAAAAGGTGATAGTCAACCCCACGATCGGCAGCCACTGCGGCCCGAACGGCGTCGGGATCTGCTTCCACGCGATACACAGATAAAAAAACATGATAAAAATCGTTCTCGACTGTTCAGGAGGCGACGGAGGCACTCAGGCGACGGCCGGCGGCGCTCTGCTCGCGCTCGACCGCGATCCCGACCTGTCGCTGGTGCTCGTCGGCGACGAGCCGGAAATAAAGTCGGTGCTCTCGGCAAGGCCAGACCTCGCGCGGCGCACCGAGACCCTCCACGCGCCTGACGTCATAACCGGCGACGACAAGCCGACCGACGCCATAAGGCTCAAGAAGGACAGCTCGCTCATAAAGTCGATATCCCTGCTCCGCTCCGACGACAGCCTGGCCGGGCTCGTCTCGACCGGCGCCACCGGGGCCATCGTGGCCTGCGCGACGCTCCGGCTCGGGCGCGTCCGCGGCATCCGCCGCCCCGCCTTCTGCCCCATCCTGCCGAACATGAAGGGCGGGATCGTCGGCATATGCGACAGCGGAGCCAACATGGAGGTGACTCCGGAGATGCTGCTGCAGTACGCGGTCATGGGAAGCATGTATCTCGAAACGGTATTCGGGATCGACTCCCCCCGCGCGGCGCTGCTCAACGTCGGTACCGAGGAGGAAAAGGGCGACGACCTTCACAGAGAGGCCTTCGCGCTGCTCCGGAGCTGCCCTTACGTCAACTTCACCGGAAACATGGAGGGGCGGGAGCTCCTCTCGGGGAAATACGACCTTGCCGTCTGCGACGGCTTCTCGGGCAACGTCATGGTCAAGACGGTCGAAGGGACCGCCCTGCAGCTGATGAAGAAAATAAAGAAGGACATCTACAGCCGCGGGATATACAAGTTCGGAGCCCTCTTCATGAAGAGGATGTTCGCCGAGGAGAAGGAGTTCATGAACTACCAGAACTACGGCGGGAGCGTGATGCTGGGGATCGAGAAGACTGTCGTCAAGGGCCACGGTTCGGGCGACGCGTCGGCGGTCGCCAGGTGCATCGAACAGGCGTATACCATGGAAAAGAACGCGTACGCGCCGAAGCTTGCCGAGGTCATTGAAAAGATCGAAGCCGGGGCCGTGACAGGCTGAGACCCGGGTACAGCGTCATCATCGCGGCTCCACAGCCGCGGCATAATTATAAAAGCAGAAAGAGGTAACACCATGGCAGAATTTCAGGCTGCGGGAAAGGAAAGACGCCTCTTCCGCACGGCGGGGATCCTTTTCATCATCATCGCGGCATCCACCATCGTCCTGCGCCTTCTCACCGACATCCTCCTCTACAACTACGGAGCGGGAACGCTGGCCCAGCTGACCGGCGGCACGTTAGGTTTCACCGCCCTGCTCTACATCTTCATCGATATCGCGCACGCCGCGCTCTTCGTCGTGCTGGCGGTCATGCTCTTCCTGGGAAAGGAAAAGCCCGCCGGGGCGATCCTGGCCGTAATTGCCGGGATGTCGTTCATCGAAAACCTCCTGACCGAGTTCTCAAAGATCGGCTCCGGGATATCCTTCAACGTCTCGTGGCTGCTGTCGTCGATGGGCTGGATCAACACCCTGACGCTCACCGTCCTTGTCGTCCTGCTGCTGTTCGGAGTTTTCCGCAGGGCGTCGAAGCCGGTCGGCATCGCGGTCGGAATACTGATGCTGGTCTCGGCAGGAGGGACGTTCCTCTCGGCGGTCATCTCGTCGCTGAGGACGCTTTCGTCCACGAGCAGCCCCGTGATCGCTATAATTATGGCGCAGACGATTCTCTTCTCCGTCATAGGGGTGCTGACGTCCCTGGCCAAGGCGCTGATCTCCTTCGGACGCGCCCTGAAGGAAGAATGATTCAATCAACAACGAAAGTGAGCAAACAGCAAAAATGTTTACAGCGGTAAAAAGGATCTTGTCAAAGCAGCTCAAAGTCCCCGAGGAGAAGATCACCCCCGAATCGTCGATCAAAGGCGATCTGGGCGCCGATTCTCTCGACATACTCCAGCTCCTCATGACCATCGAGGAGGAGAACGGGATCGTCATCCCCGACGAGGAACTCGCCTCGTTCGTCACGGTGCAGGACATCGTGAATTATCTTGAAAAGATCGGAAGGACCCGCGCATGAGCTTTAATTACGACTTCCACAAGACACAGAAAGTCCTCCACGTCGGGTGCGAGGAGCCCCGCGCCTATTTCGTGCCGGGCTGCACCGAAAAAGAGGCAGTGAGCGAGCGCCGCGCCGACAGCGGACGCTTTCTGTCGCTCTGCGGCGAGTGGAGATTCCTCTACTTCGCATCGCCTGATCTGATCCCGGATATAACGTCGCGCGACCTGCCGCTCGCGGACGCCCCTCTCATGGCCGTCCCTCGCAGCTGGCAGACCGTCCCCGGATACGACACGCCGAACTACACGAACGTCAGGTATCCGTTCCCCGTCGATCCGCCGAACGTCCCCGACGACAACCCGTCGGCGCTCTATTTCCGCTCGTTCTCGCTGGGCGAGGACTTCGTTAAGGACAGGAAGCTCTACCTCAACTTCGAGGGCGTCGATTCCTGCTTCTACGTCTGGGTCAACGACATATTCGTCGGCTACAGCCAGGTCAGCCACATGACGAGCGAGTTCGACGTCACAAAGCAGGCTCACGCCGGCACCAACACACTCAAGGTTCTGGTGTTCAAGTGGTGCGACGGCTCCTATCTCGAGGATCAGGACAAGTTCCGCTTCTCCGGGATCTTCCGCGAGGTCTATCTGCTCTCGCGCGACGCGACGCATATCCGCGACATATACGTCACGACCGAGCTCAATACGGCGTACACCCAGGGCGTCGTCTGCGCCGATATCAGCGTGTGCGGGACGGCCGAGGTGTCGCTGACGCTGCGCGGGCCGTCGGGGCTTGAGGAGAGCTCGTCGTCGGCCGTGATCGACGGCGAAGGAACTCTTGAGCTGCTCGTGGCAAAGCCTGTGCTCTGGAGCGACGAATCCCCCGCCCTCTACACCCTCACGGTGAAGTGCGGCGACGAATACATCTGCCTCCGTCCGGGATTCCGCCGGCTCGAGATAAAAGACCGCACAGTGCTCATCAACGGGAAGAAGGTCAAGGGACGCGGCGTCAACAGGCACGACAGCCACCCGCTGCTCGGCTCCGCCACGCCGTTCGACCACATGCTCGCCGACCTGTACCTGCTCAAGCGCCACAACGTCAACATGATCCGCACGAGCCACTACCCGAACGACCCGCGTCTGCCGGGACTTTGCGACCGGCTCGGCATCTATCTCTGCGACGAGACCGACCTCGAGACGCACGGGATGTCGCCCGTCGGCGACTGGGACTACTTCGTCAGGGAGCCCGAGTGGACCGAACCGCTGCTCGACAGGGCAAAGAGAATGTTCGAGCGCGACAAGAACCATCCGTCGGTGATATTCTGGTCTCTCGGCAACGAATCGGGCATGGGCGACAACCAGCGCGTCATGTCCGAATACATAAAGTCGCGCGACCCGCACGCGATAATACACTGCGAGGACGTCTCCCGCCGCATGCACGCGCTGAGGGGCCCCGATAAGCTACCGAAGACAGAGGAGGAATGCCCCTTTGTCGACCTCGAGAGCCGCATGTATCCGAGCCTCGCCGAAGCCGAATGGTATCTGAAGAACAAAAAGTTCACGAAGCCCTACTTCATGTGCGAATACAGCCACGCGATGGGCAACGGTCCCGGCGACCTCAAGGAATACTGGGATCTCATCAGGGCAAACGACAGTTTCTTCGGAGGCTGCGTATGGGAGATGCTCGACCATGCGGTCGCGACGGGAGACAGCGTATACACCGATCCTCACTACCTCTACGGAGGCGATTTCGGCGACTTCCCGAACGACGGCAACTTCTGCGTCGACGGCCTCGTATGGCCCGACAGACGCCCTCATGCCGGCATGCTCGAGTACAAGCAGGTCATAGCGCCCTTTGAGATCACCGACGAAGCCCCCGACGGCAGCTCGTTCAGAGTGCGCAGCCGCCGCTTCTTCACCTCACTCGACGACCTCATGCTCTTCTGGACACTCGAGAAGGACGGAAAGCCCGTCCGCGGCGGCGTCATAGAGAAGCTGTCGGTGGCTCCCGGACGCTCCAGAGTGTATAAGACCGGCATCACCGGCCCGCTCTCGGGCAGGTGCTACCTCAACATCTCGGTCCGTCAGAGAGAAGCGACCGAGTGGGCCGAAGCCGGCTACGAGGTCGGCTCGCACCAGACAAAGCTCGAGACCGAGCGCAGGATGTTCAACATTGCCGAGGGCATGCGTCCGCAGGCTTCGGTATACGTGTACGAGCACGACAGGGAGTATCTGATCACCGGCTCTGACACCGAATACCGGGTCGACAGGAACACCGGGCTCATCGTATCGCTGAAGCACGCCGGCAAGGAGATGCTCGCCGCCCCGGTAACTCCGCAGGTGTGGCGCGCTCCGACCGACAACGACCGCCGCGTCAAGGTCGACTGGGCCGCGGCCGGCTACGACAGAGCACAGGTCAAGTGCCTCTCGTGCGAGGTCGTATCCACCGGGATCAAGACCGCCGCGATAAAGGTAAAGCTCTCGATGGGAGCCAGAGCCCTCCGTCCCTTCCTCACTCTCGACGCCGAATACACCTTCTTCGCCGAAGGCGGAGTCCGCATCACGTCGGACGTGAAGGTCCGCGAAGGACTTCCTCCCCTGCCCCGCTTCGGATTCTCCGTCATTATGCCCGAGGGGAACGAGAGCTTCACCTTCTTCGGCCGCGGACCCGGCGAGAGCTACGTCGACAAGCGCCGCGCCACGCGCCAGGGACTCTTTACCGTGCCGGTCTGTGACCACTTCGAGCATTACGTGAGGCCCCAGGAGAACATGGCGCACACCGACTCCGAATTTGCGGCCTGCACCGACGTGACCGGCCACGGACTGCTCTTCACCCCGGGTTCCGGCACCATGTCTGTGAACTGCTCGCACTTCACCCCCGCGATGCTCACCGAGACCCGCCACGACTTCGAGCTCGTCCCGATGAAGGAGACCTGCCTCTGCCTCGACTACAGACAGACCGGCATCGGATCCAACTCATGCGGCCCTGCGCTGCTGCCTGAATATGCCTTCCTGGAGACTGAATTCAGATTCTCGCTGCGCATCTCGGGCATGAACATCGCCGACACCGACCTCTTCGCCGAGGCCGACAGAGTCTGACATACGGATCGGATACCGGCAGACTCTGACGGTACCGGCCGTGAACTGCGATAACTGAAAACGCCGGGCGGGGATCACGCGATCCCCGCCCGGCGTTTTCATTCCGGAGGACTTTTCAGTCAGTCCCTTTTTTGCAAGTTTATTAATCCAGAGTCTTATTCAGCTGTTTTATGCGCATCGATATCTGCTTCTCAAGCCCCGCGAGCGACGACGCTATCGGAGACGCCACGTTCCAGTTTGCCGTCGATGTCGTGGGATAGAGCAGGTACCTCGGGCAGTTCTTGACCTCCCCGAGAATGTATGAATAGATCGAACCGAACGAAAAGTCGACATGCCTGTATATGAAGTCGAACATCTGCGCCTCGGCGCTCGAATCGCTGTACTTCATGCTGTATGTTATCTCGTACTCCGCCATATAGACCGTCTCGTGCGATCTCCAGCACATATCCTCCAGCACGGCCGTGATCATCCCGGTGCGGTCCCCGGTGTTCGACGGGATGCCGATGATCGAATAGTTGTCCTGGCTCGTCGAGATATAGTCCTCCTGATCGGCGTTCCACTTCGGCAGCGGGTAGATCGAGTAGTCGATCTCGGCGTTCCGGAAACCGGACGACTCAAGGAGCAGTCCGACCGCGAACAGTGAGTTTCCGGTCTTGAATGCCGAGTATGCCTCGCTGTTCTCCGAGAGTACGGAGCTGTTTTCGTAATAGTATTTTCTGAGTTTCTCGACGAGATCGATGTTGTGCTGAGAATTGACGAGCACCTCGAAGTCGCCGTCCGGCGTGATATTCACGAGGTCGACTTTCATCGCCGCCTCCATCCCGTCGAGCGAATACGAGTTTCTGGGGAGATTGCAGCCGTAGACTCCCGATACCGAGCCGTCGCCGCACAGCGCAGTGAGCTCGATGAGTTTGTCGAAGGTCCATTCGCCGTCGAGGACGGTGTCGTGGAGCGACTTATCCGTATTCTTTAGATAAGTCTCGGCGAGAACGTCGTTGAGGAAGACGACTTCGAGCCGCTCGATGACGGTGGGCGTCATGTCGCCGATCAGGAAATACGCCCTCCCGCGGAGGAGCTCGTTGTTGTAGTAGAGCGACGACCAGTAGCTCTTTCCGGTGTCGATACGGCTGTCCTCTATGCTCTCGAGGTCGGTGACGTAGCCGTCGGTTATGTATGAGGTAGTGTAGTAAGACGGGGCGGCGAAGAAGTCGATGGTGACGTCGCCCGACTTGATGCTGGCCGCCACGGCGTTCTTCATCTCGGAGGAATTGCCTCCGCTCTGCTTGTATTCCTGATACGCGAACTCGACACCGAGGTCGTCGCTCACCTGGGCGTTGCGTCTGAACACGGCGTCGTTCATCGCGGCACCGGTCTGCTCTTCGGCGGCAAATTCGAACATCTTCTCGTTCGTCGTTGCAATGTTGACCGTGTTTCCGGTGTAATCGAGTGATACGAGTCCGGGATCGGCGATATACGCCGGGTCTTCCGTCTCGACTGCCGGCACCGGCTCTGAGACTCCGTGCGCAGTATCGGACGCGGATACTCCGGGACCTGCGGGTTCGGAACAGGCCGCGGCCGAAAACGCAATGACGGCGCAAAGGATCAGCGCCAGAGCGGACTTCGTAAATGACTGCTTTTCCATTCGTGTCTTTTCCTCCACTGCTTTCAGATCGGTATATGATCTATTGTCCCCCGGTCTGTCCGGGGGCATTTTTCTTCTTCAGGCTGCCGAAGGGGATCTGAGACACCACGACGGCGGTGAAAACGAGGCCGCAGCCGATGAGTTCGGCCCTGCCCAGCCTCTCGCCCGAGATCGCCCAGCCGGAAAGCGCCGCCACGACCGATTCAAGGCTCATGATGAGCGAGGCGGCGGTCGGCGGGCAGTCCTTCTGCCCTATCATCTGAAGCGTGTATCCGAGGGCTCCCGAGAGCAGACCGACGTAAAGCATCCAGGGCAGCGCCGCGACGATCCCCTCGGCCGTCGGCTTTTCGGTGACGAACATCGCGACGGTCATGAGCCCGGCGCAGGTGATGAACTGGACCGTCGACATGCATACCGGATCGATGCCCGGCCGCAGCAGCAGGTCGATGGCCGTTATCTGGAGCGAGAAGAAGAGGGCGCAGGCGAGGAGCAAAAGCTCCCCGGTCCCGACGTGCGAGTCGGTCCCTCCGCAGATCAGCCAGAAACCGGCGGTCGCGACGGCCACGCAGGGCCAGAGCACCGGATGCGGGCGGCGCCGGAGCAGGAGCCCGATCAGCGGAACTATGATTATGTACAGTGACGTGATGAATCCCGCCTTGCCGGACGACTCGGTGATCTTTATGCCGAGCTGCTGCGCAGTGCTGGCGCAGAACAGGAAAGTCCCGCAAATGATGCCGCCGGTGACGGTGCGCTTCAGGTTCTTTCCGCGTACGGCGTCGCAGCTGCCGCGGATCTTAAGCGAGATGAGGGCGGTGGGGATCATCGCCAGCGCGGCGAAGATCATCCTTATGGCGTTGAAACTGAAGGGCCCGAGGTATTTCATCCCCTCGTTCTGCCCGACGAACGCCACGCCCCATATGATTGCGGTGACAAGCAGCACAAGACTGCCTCTCAGCTGTTTTTTCATATACGTTTCCTTCTGAATCCTTTTGTATAATGTCAGAACTGACAAAACCCCTGCCGTTCCCGGCAGGGGCTTAACATGGCAGCGGTACTAGGATTCGAACCTAGGTAATGACGGAGTCAGAGTCCGTTGCCTTACCGCTTGGCGATACCGCTATGCCGCCGTCCTCGGCGGACAGCAGATATTATACCAAAATAGTTCCGGTTTGTCAAGAGTTAAATCGCACATTTCTGCGGTTGACGATCAGAATTATCAGCGACAAAAGCAGTTCCGC
>CADCPG010000202.1 GCA_902803255.1 uncultured Ruminococcus sp.
AACACTGAAAACATCCTTACGGGAACCGGCGAAATTCCGCGTTTTTCGAAAAATCCGCTTGTATTCGCACTTTGCAACTGTTATAATAATATTATACATGATAAAAGCGCTTTGTGCAAGTAATAATATTGTCGCTGCGGGTCTTTCGATGACGGGCGCCGCACGCACGGGAAAACAAAATGACACTTACTGAAATAATGAACAGGCACGGCATCGAGGCCGCCGGGATACCGTTCGGGAGCTGCCGTCTGACACGGGGATACAAGCTGCGGAAGATCGGGTTCGAGCCGCGTTCGGTTTACTTCGGGCTCATCCCGTACTATACACACGAGTGCGATCTTCCCCGCTCGGTCTCGGCATACGCGGTATCGAAGGATTATCACCTCTTCATAGAGGAGGCCGGCGCGCTGATCACGGAAGAGGTGAAGGCCGTCTTCCCCGGCGCCGGATTCGCGGTATTCGGCGACTCATCGCCGTTCGACGAGCGCGACGGCGCCGCAAGGGCCGGCCTCGGTGTCATCGGCAGGAACGGCATGCTGATCACCGAAAAGTACTCGTCGTACGTATTCATCTTCGAGATAGTCAGCGACATCCCGCCCGACAGGGAGCCTGTCGAGCCGTGCGGCTGTTACGGATGCGGGCGATGCGCCGCCGCCTGCCCCTTCGGGATGACGGGTGAGAACTGCCTGTCCGCGATAACGCAGAAGAAGGGCGGTCTCGACGAAAAAGAGAAAGAGACGGTGCTGAGATACGGGAGCGTCTGGGGCTGCGACATCTGCCAGGAGGTCTGTCCTTACACCGCGGCGGCAAAGAAGGCCGGTACGATATACACCGATATCCCCTTCTTCACCGGGACCGCGCTGCGGTTCCCCGACGAAAAAACGCTCTCCGACAGCGACGACTTCGCACAGAGGGCGTATTCGTGGCGGCCGAAGGACGTGATACTGCGCAACATCAGGCTTTTCGAAGAACACGGGACTTCGCCGCGCGCGAACCCGGACGAAGGCAGCGGCGGCCGGGAAGCCACGAAAACAAATACGTAAACACGGTAACACGATGATCAGATTCATTTACGGAGCTCACGGGAGCGGAAAAACGGAATATATAACCGAACGTATCGCCGAAGACTGCGCCGCCGGGCGCCGCGCCTTCCTGATCGTCCCCGAGCAGGAAGGAGTCCTGGCGGAACGCAGGGCGGCCGAACGCCTTCCGGCGTCGTCCGCGCTCTGCTTCGAGGTGCTGAACTTCACGAGACTGTGCAACCGCGTGTTCAGGGAATACGGCGGCCTGTCGGCAAAATACGTCTCGGAGGGAATGCGCCTCGTCACGATGATGCGCGCGCTGCGGGCATGCGCTCCGCTTCTGTCGGTCTACCGGAACGCGGCGATGAACGACCCGTCCTTCGCGGCGGGCATGCTGTCGGCGGTCGACGAACTCGCCGCATGCGGGATAACCCCCGGCGGCATCGACGCCGCCGCGTCCTCACTTCCCGACGCCTCGCTGTCGGCGAGGCTCTCCGACATATCCGCGTGCGCGTCCGCCTACCGGGAACTGCTGGGCGGCGGGGCCGATCCGTCGGGCAGAATGGAGAGACTCATCGAAGTACTGAAGTCGGAGAGATTCTTCGCCGGCGCGAACGTGTACATCGATTCATTCTCGGGACTCACCGGCATCCAGCACGAGGCGGTGGCCGAAATAATGTCGCAGGCGGCGTCTACGACCGTCGCGGTGCCGCTCGAGAGTCCGGATTCCGACCCCGGGATCGACGGAATATCGAGAAAGCGGATGTCGTCGAGGCTCCGCCGCGACGCCGCCGCGACCGGGATCCGCACAGAGACCGTCCTCACGGGCGAACAGAAGCGCACGCGCTATGCCGACCTGGCGGCTGCCGGAAGGCTGTGGACGGCGTTTCCCGAAGAGGGGGCCCGCGACGGTTCGGTGACCGTCGCCGCGGCTTCAGACATATTCGAGGAGGCGGAATACGCCGCCGCGGAGGCGGGAAAGCTGCTCCGCGCCGGCATGCGCTGCCGCGACATCGTCATATGCGTGCGCGACCCCGACCGGTACAGGGGAATACTTGACACCGCTTTCGAGGACGCCGGCATTCCCTTCTGGTCGTCGGGCAAGCACCCGCTGTCGCACACGGCGCCGGCGAGGCTCCTTCTGTCGGTGCTGAAGATACTGACCGGCGGCTGGAGGCGCGAAGACGTGTCCGCCTTCCTTCACACCGGGCTTTCGGGCATATCCGACTCGGACCTCGGCATTTTCGACAGCTACACCGAAAAATGGAACATAAACGGCAGCGCATTCACCCGGGGCGACTGGCAGATGCATCCGGACGGATACTCAGGCGACATGTCGCCCGAAGACGAAGACCGGCTGAGCCGGATAAACGGCGTCCGGAAGTCGGTATGCGATATGCTCCTGAAGCTCTCGGAAGAGCTCTCGGCGGCCGGGAGCTGCGGAGAGATCTGCCTCTCTCTGTACCGCTTTCTCGGATCTCTCGGGGTCGCCGGCAATATGCGCTCCCGGGCGGCCTCAGCGCTTGAGGCCGGCAGACGCGACGAAGCCGTGAAGCTCGCCGGCTTCACCGACGGACTCGTCTCCTGCCTTGAGGAGCTGTGCGACTGCTACGGCGGCGCTCCCGCACCCGCGCTGTCCGAGTTCACCTCCGCCCTCTCTCTCATGCTCGACGCGAAGAGGGTCGGCAGCATACCCGCCACCGCCGACGCGGTGACTCTGGCTCCCGCCGACGTCTTCAGGGCGGACGGCCCCCGCTGCGTTATGCTGCTCGGCGTCGCCGAGGGCTCGTTCCCCGCCGCACCGCCGTCCCGCGGGCTGTTCTCCGACCCCGACAGGGAGCTCATGTCGGAGTGCGGGCTGCCGCTCTCGTCCGACCCCGAGTCTGACGCGTCGGACGAGCTCTACTACTTCAGCCGCGCCGCCGCGTCGGCATCGGAAAAACTGATCGTCGTGACGCGCGCGGGCGCCATATCGACGGCGGTCGACCGGCTGCTCTCGGTCCTCCCCGGGCTCCGGGTGAGCGGCTGCTTCGCTGACGACTTCACCGACAGGTTCACGTCGGAGCGCACGGCAATGGGATATCTTCCGCTGCTCACCGGCACTCCGCTCGGATCGGCTGTCGCCGCTGCGCTGAGCGGCGCCTCGCGCATGACCGTGCGCGACAGGGACAGCTCGCTCGAGGACATATCGCCGTCCACGGCCGCGGCCGTCTTCGGGAAGCAGATGTATCTCAGCGAATCGGCGCTCGCCGAATATTACGACTGTCCCTTCAAATTCGCGTGCGGAAGGCTGCTGAAGCTCGACAGGGTCTGCGGACAGAGGGCGTATTTCTCGTTCGATTCGGTCGGGAACTACATGCACTCGGTGCTCGAGCACTACCTGCGAGAGATCTATCTCTCGCGCGGCGGAGTCTTTCCCGAGGGAGACGAGAAGGCCGCCCTGCTCTCGGCGATCTCCGAGAGCGTGAAGAACGGCATCGCTCCCGGCGGGAGCGGTTCACTCTCCGCCTCGGTAAAGCATATGACAGGCAGGCTCGACGCGCTCTCCGACGCCGTTACGTCGCGCATGGCGGACGAACTGTCGGCCTCGGATTTCGTACCGCGCTTCTTCGAGCTGAAGATAGGCGGGGGCGGTTTTCCCGCCACCGTGTTCGACCTCCCGGACGGAGGCAGGGCGTCGCTCATAGGCAAGGCCGACAGAGTCGACGTGATGGAAAAGGACGGGAAAGCGTATGTGAGGGTCGTCGACTACAAGACGGGCAGGAAGTTCCCGTCGGGCTCGGCTTACACCGACCCGAAAACGATGCAGCTGCCACTCTATCTTCTCTCTCTCACGGCGTCGCCGCGTGTATCGGAGAACTTTTTCGGCATGCCCGCGGTCCCTTCGTCATTCTACTATCTCTTCTGCCTGCCCGAGAAGCCCGAATCGGCCACATCGGACGCAGGCGAGGCGGAGAGGCTCGTCGCCGGAAAGATAAAGCGTCTGGGGCGGTATATTGACGGCGGCGCCGGAGCCGGGACGGACAGTCCTGAGGACGGCGGAAC
Organism: uncultured Ruminococcus sp.; assembly: GCA_902803255.1. GTDB lineage: Bacteria > Bacillota > Clostridia > Oscillospirales > CAG-272 > CAG-390. Next base: position 4,068 of record CADCPG010000202.1, read on the forward strand.
GCCGAAAAAGGGAAAGGCCGCGGGAACGGCCGCCGAATTCTCGGCCGCGACGGAAGAGGAACTGCGCGGTATCTTCTCGGGAGCCGCCGAAAACCTCACGGCCGCGGCTGTATCGATGCGGAAGGGTATGACGGCCGCGCGGCCCGCCTCTCCCGACAGTTGCAAGAACTGCCCCTTCGCCGCCGTATGCAGACGGAGCGGTTCCCCGGAAGGCGGAGAGAGCGCGGCAGGGACAGATCCTATGACAGATTCCGGAGCCGGAACGGCTCCAGGCAGCGTCTGACGACGGTAAGCGGAGACGACAGATGGAATTCACAGATTCACAGAAAAAAGCCGTAGAGACGCGCGGACGCAGTCTCATGGTCTCGGCGGCGGCCGGCTCGGGCAAGACTGCGACTCTTACCGCGAGGATCATCTCGCTGCTCACCGACGTCGACAGTCCGGCCGACATATCGAAGATGCTCGTCGTGACTTTCACGCGGGCGGCGGCAGCGGAGCTCCGCGAGCGGATCTCCGCCGCGCTTTCGCGCGCCCTTGCCGCCGACCGGGGCAACACCCGCCTCGCGTCGCAGCTTGCAAAGGCCGGCGGAGCGCACATCTGCACCATCGATTCATATTATCTCGACCTCATAAGGGCCAATTTCTACCGTCTCGGCCTCCCGTCGTCGGTCCGGATGGCCGACGAGGGAGAGACCGAGAACATGAGGCTGGAGGTCGCCGCCGACACCGCTGAGCGCCTGTTCGCGACAGAGCCCGGCTTCGCGCTCTTCGCCGAGACGCTGACCGGCATACGCGGAGAGAACGACCTGCCCTCCTGGATCACGAGGCTCGACGGATTCCTCTCCCGCACGCCCGAAGGCGACGCTTACGCCGGCCGCTGCGCCGATCTGTTCGAGCGCGAGGCAAAAGCCGATTTCTTCGACCCGGCGTCGAGGTTCGGCACGGCGCTTGCGGGCATCCTCTCGTCGAAGCTGAGAGACGCCGCGGGAACGGCGTCGGCTCTTATCGAAGACGCCGCGGATGACGCGGCGGCGTCGCGCTACATCCCCGCTCTCATGTCGGACATGACCTTTGCGCGCGAAGCACTGGAGCGTCTGGCGTCCGGCAGCTATACGGTATTCCGTGAATTTGTGTCGGGGTACGCTCCGGCGAAGCTCGCGACGGTCAGGGCGGACGACAAGACGCCCGTATCGGAGGCCGTCGCAAAAGGGCGCGGAAAGATCAAGGAGATGATAAAGAGCTGCGCGGAGCTCTGCGGGCCGACGCAGGAGGAGATATCGTCGCAGCTCTGCGCCTGCGCCGCGTTCTGCAGGATCGCGCAGAAGACGGAGGAGGCATATTCTGCCGCGCTGAAGGAAAAGAAGGCGGCGGGGATGTCGCTCGACTTCTCCGACCTGTCGGCCCTCGCGCTGAAGCTGCTTGAGAAAGAGGACGGCTCGCCGAGCGCAGTCGCGCTCGCCGAAAGGGAAAAATACACGCATATATTCGTCGACGAATACCAGGACACCGACTCGGTCCAGGACCGCATATTCAGACTGATCGGGAACGGGAGCAACCTGTTCATCGTCGGCGACATAAAGCAGAGCATCTACTCGTTCAGGGGAGCCGACCCCAGGGTCTTCTCGGCCTACCGGAGCGAATTCCCGCCTCTCGCCGGATCCGGGAACGGTCCGGCGTCGATATACATGTCGGAGAACTTCCGCTGCTCGCGGGAGGTGATCGAATTCACGAACATGGTATGCGGATTCCTATTCTCCGCCGCCGAGGACGGCGGCGCGGGAGCCGGCATCGGATACCGCCCGGAGGATGCGCTGATCTTTAAGAGACAGTATCCGGACGGACCGCCGGAGGGCGACGGAAGGGTCAGGATCTTCTTCCCCGACCCGGTGCCCGGGGACGGCGTGAAGACGAGAGCTCTCTCCGAAGCGGCGGAGTGCGGGTATGTGGTATCCGAGATAAAAAAACTGCTGACGGCTGAAAGACTGCCCGGCGGGAGGCACTTTCTTCCGGGCGACATAGCCGTCATCTCAAGGACCGGCGGGGCGCTTAGACGCTTTGAGACCGCCCTCACGTCGGCCGGCATACCGGTGCGCAACTGCTCGGGTGAAGACCTGTTCGCCACGTCCGAGGTGCTGCTCTTCTTCTCTCTCCTCGCGGCCGCCGACAACCCCTCCCGGGACGTCCAGCTCGCCGCTGCCCTCCGCTCGCCCCTCTTCGGCTTCTCGCTCGACGACCTCGTGCGCCTGAAGTGCGCTGACGGAAAGTCCGACCTGTGGACGTCGGTGCAGAGATACGCGGCCGAAGGCGAAGACAGAGAGCTGGGAGAGATGTGCTCCCGTGCGGTATCGGTGATATCCGACTACAGGGGCAGGGCCGAAATGCTCCCCCTCTCGCAGTTCGTCAGGTCTCTCTGGCGCGAGACCGACGCGATATCCTACGCCGGTCTTTCGTCCTCCTCGGCCGGTATGAGGCCGGAGGAACGGCGCCGCAGCCTGCGGCAGCTCTATTCGCTCGCGCTCTCGTACGAATCGGGCGGCTACCGCACCCTCCACGATTTCGTGCGCTACGTCGACACGCTGATCTCGCGCGGCACGAAGATAAACCCCGGGAAGGATACGCCTGACGGCGCCGTGAAGCTCCTCACGGTGCACGGCTCCAAGGGCCTCGAGTTCCCCGCCGTGTTTATCGTAGACGCCGCATCGGGCTTCAACAGGACCGACTCGAAGCAGCCCGCCGTCATGACGCTTCGCCGCGGCCTCGGGATATCCTCAAGAATATCGGGGCCGTACGGACTCTGCCAGTCGGATACCCTGATGCGGAAGACGGCTTCAGCGGTCATATCCGAACTCGGCATCGAGGAGGAGATAAGGATACTCTACGTCGCGATGACGAGGGCCCGCGA
>CADCPG010000203.1 GCA_902803255.1 uncultured Ruminococcus sp.
CCGAAATACCTCCTGACGCTCTCCTCGAAACACGCTCCGAACGAGAAGCTCTTCCGCGCCATGAGCAGGAATATGTCGGCGAGCTGCTCCCTCGAATAGCTCTTGAATTCTATCTTGTACGGCATGCGGCTGCGGAGACCGGGATTTGCCTCCATCAGACGGTCCATGTCGCCGGTGTATCCGGCCATGATAACGACCATGTCGTCGCGGTGGTTCTCCATCTCAGACACCAGCGTCACGATCGCCTCCCTGCCGTAGTCGTTCGATGCGCCCGTCTGTTCCGTGAAGAGTGAGTATGCCTCGTCGATGAACAGTACCGAACCGTAGGCGTCGCGGCAGTATGAGAGCGTCCTCGGGGCCGTCTGACCGACGTACTCTCCGCAGAGATCGCGACCCGTGACCTCGATGAAATACCCGTTCCGGAGCAGTCCGTTCTCCCTGAATATCTTTCCTATGATCCGCGCGACGGTCGTCTTTCCGGTGCCGGGCGCCCCGGTAAAGCGCATGTGCAGGCAGGGACGTTCGAGCTTTGCGTTTGACTTCGCGGCCTTCAGCTGCGCGACGATCTCTCTGATCCTCTCCCCGATCTCCTCCATACCGACGAGCTCTGCGAGTTCGTCGAACCCGCTGCGCTCGACTCCCTTTCCTCCGCCGCTGTTCGCGAGTCGGCCGATCTCGCCCGCTTCGATCACCGCGACGCTCCCGCCGCCAGGGGCATCCTGAGCTTCCGCCGGCCCTCCTGCTTCCGCCTCCGCCCCGGCTTCGGAAGAGGCCGCGAGCCAGATCATCTCGGATGCGACCTTCACGGCCGTTCTGGCGCCGTAGAATCTGCCGTCGCTCTTCTCCTCCCTTATGCGGGCGTCGAAGATGTCCCTGACTCCCGGCCCCGGCTCGAAGCCCAGGCCGGCAAGGCTCGAACAGGCGATCCGCCAGAGCTCGCCGTCGGTATACGGAGGGACGCTCACGGTGCGCACGAACATGACGTCGCCGACGAGACGCTCGACGTCACGCAGCGCGTCGGGCTCGAGGTACGGCACCCTGAAGGCGACGATGAACCGGTCGCTGCTCTGGTAGAACGCGACGAGCATGCGAAGGAACGCCTTGAGTTCGTCATGGCGCCTCTCGGGGAGATATTCGCTGATGTCGAAGCAGATCAGCTGCCTGTCGTGATCATCTTCGTTGAGATACGACACGGCCTCGGTCATGGTGTAGTTGCAGTAGATGCTCGGCCCCGGGACGAGGACCATCTCCTTGACGCGCCTGTTCTCGTTGAAATCGAAGAGACCCGCGTCTCCGATGACGTCGCAGAGTTTCTCGAGCGCGGTCGAAAGTCCGCACCCGCTGTTGACCGAGAAGAGATACGCCATCGATCCGAAGACCCCGCTGCCGCCGGTCTTTTTCAGCACTCCGCCGGCCGCCTCTATCTCCCCGCAGAGAGCTTTCAGTTCGCTCCATCCGACAAAGTCGGAGAACCTGCCTACGTCCGCCGGCACGGCCTCTTCCCCGTCAGTGAATCCGTCCTCTCCGGTCCCCTGCGGTCCGGTGCTCATATTCTCCGGCGCCGGGTCAGCGCTGTTTTTCTTTTTGAAGATCACGGCTGTCCGCCTTCCCCGGCGGCATGTCCGCCGGAACCTTTTTATTCAAGCATATTATATCATCTTATTTCTGAGATGTCAATCACAACCGGGCGTGAAATGGCGGTCCCGGCTGCCGCCTCACGCATCTCAGGGAGAAAAGTATTGACACTCCCCGGATAAAGCGGTATAATTATTCTGCCTACTTTAAAGGTTGGTATTGTGTTCGCGCGGCCGGAGAGCGGCGGGACGGGAAAGGGAGACAAGTCATGATCTCGACAAGAGGAAGATACGCACTGCGCGTTATGTGCGACCTGGCGCGGCACGGAGACGAATACACACCGCTGAAAGACGTGGCCGAGCGGGAGGGAGTCTCCTTGAAATATCTCGAGCGGATAGTCCCGGTTCTCGCGAAGCACCGGCTGATCGAGGGCGTCCAGGGGCGGGGGGGAGGCTGCCGTCTCACACGCGAGCCTTCGGAGTACACTCTGGGAGAGATCCTGCGGCTCACCGAGGGCGATCTTGCACCGGTCGCCTGCCTGGCCGGCGGCGCGCCCGCGTGTCCGCGATCGAGCGAATGCCCTACTCTGAACATCTGGTCCGGTTACTACAAGCTCACGCTCGAC
>CADCPG010000204.1 GCA_902803255.1 uncultured Ruminococcus sp.
AGGTTGATCTTCGAACCGACGAATAGCACCGATATGTCCTTCCCGTTCCTGCGGTCGAGCACTTCTCCGGCCGCCAGGGCCAGCGAGCGCGCGTCGGCGACGCCGTCTTCACCGAAGGCGACGGCCGGTCTGTATTCCTCTTTCCCCTTCTCCGCGGCTTCGTTCTCCGCGGCCGGGAAAGCTTCGCTTACTGTTCCGTTTTCTTCCATATGACTGTCCTTTTCTTTCTATCCCGATACCGGATCGGGCGTGATTATGGCGTATGTGTAGATCCTCTCGAAACCGTCGTCCCCGTCCTTTACCAGCGCCCGTTCCCTGTCGAAAACGGCGTCGGGGATGTCGGTCCCGTAGACGTTGAGATATTTGTTTACCGCGGCAAGCATACCGCTTCTGCCGAGGACATAATACGACGTCCCCGCGTTCAGCGGCTTACCGGGCGCGGTCAGCAGGGTGAGACCGCTCCTCCCGCTCTTTCTCAGCACGAGACCGGCAAAGTAGATCGCGTCCTTCATCGTGATGTCGGTCTCGGTCAGCGGCAGGACCTCCTCGAGCAGCGCCTGCGCGGAGCCCGCGTTCAGCTTCTTCCGCACCGACTCGAGCATCGAGAGCATGAAGTCCTTCTGGGCGTCGAGCCTGCCGAGGTCGCCGTCGGCATACCCCGAGCGAAACCTCACGAACTGCTCGGCCTCGCTTCCGTTCAGCAGTCTCCTCCCCGGCTCCAGGTGGATGTAAAGGTCCTGTTCGGGGTCCTCGTAGTCCATCCCGGGCGGTACGTCCACCGTCACGCCTCCGACGGCATCGACGGCTTTTACAAAAGCCTCTGTGCTTACGGTCACGGTGTAGTCGATCTTGACGCACAGCGTACGCTCGATGAGCGAGCGCATGCCTTCTGTCCCGAGCGACGGCAGAGTGCTGTTGAGCTTTATTCCCTTTATCCCGCCGTTTCCGTCCGGCGTCTCGATGTAGGTGTCTCTCGGAAGCTGTACGGCCGCGATCGTGCCGTCTTCCGCGACGTTCACGACGATCACGGTGTCGGCAAGGCCGGCTATCCTGTCCTTCCCCAGAACGAGAAAGTTGTACGAGCGGACGCCGGTGCCGCTCCGGTCGAACTCCGGCGCGGCGGCGTCGCCGTCCGGTCCGGGCGTGAACGGCACCTCTCCGTCGACTGCCGGCCGGTAGCTGCACTGACGCACCGCCAGCAGCACCGCCGTCAGAACGAGCAGCGAAAGGAAGGTGGCGATGGCGGCGGTATACAGCCGGTCGACGGTTGCGCCGGCGCGTCTCATTCCGCCCTCTCCGGTCCCTCCGGGCCTTTTCCGGCACCGGTTTCAGCCTTCCGGAGGATCAGGCTGTTCCTCGCCCTGTTCGTCTCGGGATGGACGGGCAGACCGTCCTCAAGCAGACCGCGCAGCGTGATGTCGAACGATTCGACGAGCACGCGGCGCAGATGCTCCTCCCTCTCCGGCATATCCATCGACGCGGGGTCGGGATCCCAGAACATCGAGCGCAGTCTCACGCATTCGGGATATTTCCGGCTCATGTCGATGTAGTCGGCAAGATAGATGATCTTCTCGTATATGCTCATCCCGGCACGCCCGGTGGTGTGCCATCTCACCGAAGAGATGACGTCGCGGCAGGCGAGGTCGGGATATTCGTCGGGGATAAGCGCGGCGGCAGAGATCGCATGCAGCGTTTTAGGCGCGGCGAGCTCGATGTCCGTCGGGACGATCCCGCGCGGCAGGAGCACATTCAGATGTTCCTCCACGGTATACTCTTTTGTGATGTCATGCAGCAGCGCGGCCGCCCGCAGCTTCCTCTCGGCAGGCGGCATCGCGCCGTCGGCCGGACTGACCGGCAGGTAGAGCCGCCCGATCCGCACCGCCGCCTCCTCGACGGCCAGCACGTGGCGCAGCCTTTTTTCCGACATCATCGAGGGCAGAGCCGCCCTCAGCGCGTCAAGCCTTTCCGGCGTTATGCCGGAGGCGGTCCGGTCTCTTTTCACGGTCTTACAGAGTTATCCTCTTGTTCGTCTCCGATTCGCGGTACAGGACGATCTTCCGTCCTATGCGGCATACCGTGACGGCTCCGGTCCCGGCTTCGAGCGCGGCCGCCGCCTCCTCGGTATCGAGTCCCGAGTTCTCGAGCAGGCTCAGTTTCACGAGCTCCCTCGCCTCAAGGGCGTCCGACAGAGTCCTTATCAGATTCTCCGTCACGCCGTCCTTGCCTATCTGCATTATCGCGGGTTCCTTCGCGGCAAGTCCGCGCAGATACGCCCGCTGCTTTGAATTAAGTTTCAGCATAGTCCGCTTTTTCTCCAGAGTTCTTCTTTCTTTTCGGCCACTCTTTTATCCAGCTCGGCCGCGAGCAGTTTCACCGCCTCGCCCCTGTGGCTTACTGCGTTCTTGTCGTCGGGATCGGTCTCACCGAAACTCTTCCCGTAGGGGTCGAACCAGAAGAGCGGGTCGTAGCCGAATCCGCCTGTCCCGCGCGGCGCGCAGAGGATCTCGCCCTCGCAGCGGCCTTCGACGGTCACAGGATCGCCTTCGAGCGGCGTCCCGGCGGGAAACACCGCGGCGATCGCGCAGACGTAGGCGGCCGAGCGGTCCTTCACCCCGCGCAGCTCGCGGAGCAGCTTCTCGTTGTTCGCGGCGTCGTCGTGGCCTTCTCCGGCGTATCTGGCCGAATAGATGCCGGGCGCTCCGTCAAGGGCGTATACGCAGAGGCCGGAGTCGTCGGCAATAGTCGTAAGACCCGAAAAACCGGCACCGGCCTTTGCCTTGATCATCGCGTTCTCGGCGAATGACGACCCGTCCTCCGCGATATCTCCGTGAAAACCGACGTCGTCGAGAGAGAGCAGCTCGAGCTTTATGCCGTCGGTGTATACCGACAGCAGTTCTCCCAGTTCGCGTATCTTGTCCCGGTTGCGGGACGCTATGAGTACTTTCATCTTCCGTGCGTTATGCGGGCACCGCGCGCATCCGCGCCTTCCCGCGCCTTTCCGTCCCGGAGCGGGGCATCCCCCTCGCTCCGCGGGCATTGTTCACTGTTCGAAGAGGGCCTCGACGAACTCCCCGGCGTCGAAGGGCTGCATGTCGTCGATCTTTTCGCCGACCCCGACGAACTTGACCGGCACGCCGACCTCGCCCTTTATCGAGAGGATGATGCCGCCCTTGGCGGTGCCGTCGAGCTTGTTGAGCACGATGCCGGTAAGGTCTGACACCTGTCCGAACTCCTTCGCCTGGATCACGGCGTTCTGGCCGGTCGTGGCGTCGAGCACCAGCAGGTTCTCGCGTGAGCATCCGGGCAGTTCCCTGTCGATGACCCGGTTTATCTTGGAGAGTTCGTTCATCAGGTTCTTCTTGTTGTGCAGCCGCCCGGCGGTGTCTACGATAAGCACGTCGTATCCGCGGTTCCGCACGTAGTTCGCGGCGTCGTATACGACGGCCGCCGGGTCGGAGCCCTCCGACTGCTTTATCAGATCGGCTCCGGCGCGCTCGCACCATACCGCCAGCTGATCTATCGCCGCGGCCCTGAAGGTGTCGGCGGCGGCTACCGCCACCTTTTTCCCTCCGGCGCGCAGCAGATTCGCTATCTTTCCGACCGACGTCGTCTTTCCGGCGCCGTTGACTCCCGTCACGAGTATCACCGACGGCACCGTGTCGAGTTTCAGCGGCTCGCCCTCTCCAATGAGCGACGTCACGATCTCGCGCAGCGCCGCCTCGACGTCCTCGCGCGACTTCAGCCTGTCGTCCTTTATCTTCTCGCGGAGTCTGCCTATGATCTCTTCGGAGGTCTCGACGCCGACGTCGGCGCAGATGAGTGTCTCCTCGAGCTCGTCGAGAAAGTCCTCGTCGACCCGCACGAAATTGCGAAGTATGCCGTGTATCTGCCCCATGAGGGCGTTTTTGGTCTTTCCGAGTCCGTTCTTCAGTTTTTCAAGAAAGCCCATCCCAGAGTTCTCCCTTTCTGCCGGCTATCTCGTCGACGTTGAGCGCGAAGACCTTTGAGATCCCGGACTCGGGCATCGTGACTCCGTAGAGCCGGCGCGCGGCGTTCATCGTGCCGCGTCTGTGCGTGATGATTATGAACTGCATGTCGCCCGAATAACGGCTGACGTACTGTGCGAAACGGTCGACGTTCACCTCGTCGAGCGCGGCTTCGATCTCGTCGAAGATGCAGAACGGAGGCGGATTGACCTGAAGTATCGCAAAGAGCAGCGCTATCGCGACGATGGCCTGCTCGCCGCCCGAGAGCTGGAGCAGCGACTTGACGATCTTTCCGGGAGGCGCGGCCTTGATCTCGATGCCCGACTCGAGCACGTTTTCGGGATCGGACAGCAGGAGTTCGGCCGAACCTCCGCCGAAGAGCTCGGTGAAGGTGCGCTTGAAGTTCTCGTTGATGCTGTCGAAAGCGGCCGAGAAGACCTTTTTCATCTCGACCTCGAGTCCGGCGATCGCCTTGAGCAGGTCGGCTTCCGACTTTTCGAGGTCGGAAAGCTGCTCGGTTAGGCTGTCGTATTTGGCCTTTTCGGTCTCGTACTCCTCGATCGAAGCGGGGTCGCAGTGCCCCACGTTCCTTATCTTGTTGCGGTATTCCGCCTGCAGCTCGAGGACCGCCGGGCGCTCCTCCTTCGTCAGAGGCGGAAAGTTGCAGCCCAGAGCCTCATCCCTCGTCATGCCGTGCTCCTCCCAGAACTTCGCCGACAGGGCGTCGAGCTGGGATCTGAGCGTCGCGAGCGAGGTCTCGCGTCCGAGTTTTTCCTGGATCAGTCTGTCGCGCCGTCCGTTGAAATCCGTCTCGGACCTGCGCAGTTCGGCCGTTTTTTTCTCGTATTCGATGCCCGACTTTTCGGCGTCGGTGCGGCGTTCGTTGAGCTCGCCGAGGCCCTTTTCGCCCTCTGCGAAGGCCTCGATGCAGACGTCAAGCTCCTCCTTCAGGGAGGCGTCCTCCTTCTCGAGCTCGTCTATGCGTACACGTCTCTCCTCTGCTCTCGCGGCGAGGTTCGAGGCGTTGCCCGATGCGAGGTCGGCCAGCGCGTTGCAGCTCTCGATGTCACGCCGGAGCTCCGAGATCTTCACCGTCAGCGCGGTGCCCGCCGCGTTCTTTTCGTCCTGCTCGTTGAGCAGCGCGCCCCTCTCGGCGTCGGAATCGTTCCTGAATTCCTCGAGGGCGGCTATCTTCTCTTCCAGCTCCTTCTTTTTGAGTTCGAGAGCCGCCATCTCGGCGCTTCTCTTCTCCGTCTCGTCCTTTGAGAGCTCGAGGTCCTCCTTCTGCTTCTCGAGCAGCCCGCGCTCGGCCTCGAGCGCGGCCATGTCAGCCTCGAGTTTCGTCTTCTCGACGGCGCAGAGCGTCTCGGTGAGGCGCAGCTCGCTGTCGTCGCCGCCCGCGGAATCCTCGAGCGACGCAAGCTCTGAGGCGATCCTTTCGGCTTCCCTCTTCAGCTTTTCGCGCGTCCTGCCGAGCGAGGCGAGTTCCTTCTCCATGCGGCTGATCTCGTCGGCGCGGGTGAGTATGCCGCTTCCGGTGCGGAGCGAACCGCCGGTGAACGAGCCGTCGCGGCCGATCTGCTGGCCGTCGAGCGTCACGGCGCGGACTCCGTATCCGCAGCGCTTTTCGGCTCCGGTCGCGTTCTCGAGCGTGTCGAAGACGACCGTCCGTCCGAGCATGGCGCTGATAACGGGGGCGAATCTGCCGTCGCACGAGACGAGCTCGGATGCGATGCCGATATATCCGCGGCATTCGGCCGCCGTACGCATCTCACGGGTCGTCGCGGAGGGTTTCACCGACGTCAGGGGGTAGAACGTCGCCCTGCCGGCACCGTCGCGTCTGAGGCACTCTATGGCCGCCCTGGCGGTCTCCTCGTTGTC
>CADCPG010000205.1 GCA_902803255.1 uncultured Ruminococcus sp.
ATCGAGACGGTATACGGCGTCGCGGATTCGCTGAAAAAGGCCTTTCCGGAAGCCAGGATAGCCGTCGCGCACGGCAGGATGGAAAAGGACGACATCGAGGACATCTGGCGCGCGATGACGGAGGGGTCGGTCGACATCCTCGTCTGCACCACGATAATCGAGTCGGGCATCGACCTGCCTAACGCCAACACCCTCATTGTCACCGGCGCGCACCGCATGGGGCTGTCGCAGCTGCACCAGCTGCGCGGACGCGTGGGCCGCTCTCCGAGGAGGGCATACGCCTATTTCACCTTCCCGAAGGACAAGGCACTGAGCGAGATCGCGGAAAAACGTCTCGAGGCGATACGCGAGTACGCCGAGTTCGGCGCCGGATTCCGCATCGCCATGAGAGATATGGAGCTGCGGGGCGTCGGGAACATTCTCGGGGCAGAGCAGTCGGGGCATATGGACGCCGTCGGGTACGACCTGTACGTCAAGCTGCTGAACCGCGCGATCCTCGAGGAGAAGGGAGAGAGCTCCGGCGAGCCCGGGACGGAGACCGAATGCTCGGTGACGCTGAGGACCGACGCCCACCTGCCGGCGTCCTACATACCGTCGGCCTCGCAGAGGATGGCGCTCTACAAGCGGATATCGCACGTGGCCTCGAAAGAGGACTGCGACGACATATTCGACGAGATGACCGACCGGTACGGGAGCCCGCCCGACCCGGCGGCCGAGCTGCTCGACGTCGCGCTGCTGCGGAGCAGAGCCGAACGCCTGGGCGTGAGCTCGATCACGCAGAACGGGACCGAGGTCCGCATCTCGCAGAAGAATTTCGATACGGAGGCCTGGGGGCAGCTGTCGCAGATGCTCCGCGGAAAGATCAGGGCGATACCGGGGGATTCCCCCGCCGTCATCCTGAGGGTGCCGCGCGAGAGCGAAGCGCCCGCTTACGTCTTTGAACTTTTCAACAAATACGCCCGTCTGAAGGGCATATGACCGGAAATGCGGCCGCGCGGCCGCACGGAGGATACAGAGACATGTCATCTATCAGAAAAACCGCACGCGGGAGACTTTCCCGCCCCCGCACACGCATAATCACTTTCATACTCGCCGCCGCGCTGCTCGCGCCGCTGCTGCTCTTCGCCGGATGTTCGGGCACGGGAGACGTGTTTCTCCGCCTCGGCCGGACCGAGATCACCGAGAACATGTTCGTCTTCTGGCTCTCGCGCTACAAGGCGCAGTTCGCCTACGCCTACGGCAGCTCGGTGAAGAGCACATACGGCGTGGCTTCGCTCGACGACTTCTGGAAGCTCGAGAGCGACACCGGCGAGACCTACGACGAAGTCTTCAGCGAATATATATACCAGAACGCGCTGACCTATCTCACGTCGCTCCACCTCTTCGGAGAGCTCGGCCTGTCCCTTTCGGCAGCCGACACCGAAGAGGTCGGCAACGCGATAGCCGAACTGCGCGAGAAGTACGCGTCGGGCAGCAAGACCGAGTTCAACGCCGTGCTCCAGGAGTACGGCATCAACGAGAAGACGCTGCGCGAATGCTATCTCATCGACAAGAAGATCACAGTGCTCCAGAATCACCTCTTCGGAGCGGGCGGCGAGCAGGCGATCACCGACGCGTCGGTCGAGAAATACTATCAGGACAACTATGTCCGCTTCACCCAGATCTGCATCTTCATCAACGAGTGCCCCGAGAAGAGCGACGACGGGACCTACATCACCGACGACAGCGGCAACATCTCGTACCGCGACATGAGCGCGGCCGAGACCGCCGCGGCCAAGGCCAGGGCCGACGAGGCCTACGCCAAGGCGTCCGCGGGCGGTACCTCCTTCGACGACCTCGTGAAGGAGTACAACGAGAACAGCGAGAGCGAGAGCTACACGTCGGGGATCTATCTCTGCCGCGACCAGGTGCTCTACGGCGGCGAGGACGCCGACGCCATCTTCAAGGCTGTCTCGGAGACCGATATCGGCAAGGTGAAGAAACTCGAGCTCGGCAATTCGATACACATCTTCCTGCGCCTGCCGCTCGACGAGGGAGCCTGGAAAAAGTCGGCAAACAGCGATTTCTTCAACTTCTACGATTCGTCGCTCGGGAATTACGTTCCGCTGAAGGAATACATCAAGACACCGCTGTTCGTCGGTTATATCGAGGGCAAAACGAAGGAGCTCGCCGACAGCATCGAGGTCAACGAAGACATAAAGAAGAGCCGAAAGATCAGCACCGTCAGGGAAAACTACTATTTCTGACGGGACCGCAGGATTAGAAGAGATATCAATCCGGCAGGAGCCGGCATCTATATACGAAAGAGACGGTCACTCAGTTTTGAAAGACACAGTCAAACTGCGCTCCGGCGCTACGGTAACGCAGACCGGAGCACGCGCCGCGCAGTCGGGCAATCTGCTCGACCGCACGACCATCAGGATGATGCACCTGACCCCGTCGGGCAACCCCGTTGCCTATTCACAGTTCAACGACGGAAGCATCAAGATCTGGTTCGATTCGGATTCGGTCACCGAAGAAGATCCCGAATCGTGGTATAACCCCGAGGGCAGGCAGGAAGAGCTCACGCTGCCGTCGGGAAGCGTCATCCGGAGGATGACAATAAAGAAGGCCGCCGCCAGAGGCTACTACACCGCCGAACGCCTGGCGGCCATGCACCTCGAGCTCTTCGAAGAGCCCGTCGCCTTCACCCGGCGCTCGGGCGACAAGTCTGTCCTCTATTTCTACGACAAGCAGACGACGGTCAGGCAGCCGCTGCTCTGCGTCAAGTGCGGAAAGGACGTGAGGTTCCGCCGCAAGCTCTGCCGCGCCTGCTACGAGGAGGACCTCGCCAAACGCCGCGAAGAGGGAGACGCCTACAGGAACGCGTCATACGGAGCCGACAGGGCGAGAGTGCTCTTCTTCGACCTCGAGCTCACCGGCTTCTACGATCACGACGAGATACTGTCGGTCAGCATCTGCAACGCCTTCGGCGAGAAGCTGATGGACGAGCTGGTAAAGCCGGTCCACACGAAAAAGTGGAAGCGCACCGAGAAGATCCACGGGATCACCCCCGAAATGGTCGCCGACGCCCCCTCACTCGCCGATCTCACCCCGAAGATCAAGGAGATCTTCTCCGGAGCCGACAACATCATCGCCTACGGGGTGTCGACCGACTACAGCCACATCAAGAACATCTACGGCACCGAGAAGGAGCGCGACGAGCTCAAGAAAAAGGTCCGCGACTGCGCCGCCGAGTTCGTGAGATACGCCCAGGAGCACCGCCCCGACGTCACACACGCGAGCCTCACCGACGCCATGGCCTGCTTCGGGATCGAGTGGGACGGCATCGCCCACACATCGATCGCCGACACGGTCGGCTGCATGAAGGTCTGGGAGAAGCTTTTCCCGAACTACTACGTAAACTGACCTCGCCGCCGGCCCGGACCGGGAGCAGCAGCTTATAATTTTGGGATACCGGAAAGAACGGTTACAGGAAATGCGCGAAATATTTCTCTGCAAATACGGCGAGATGATGCTCAAGGGAGCCAACCGCAGCTCCTTCGAGGCCCTGCTTTCGAACGAGCTGAAATACCGGCTCGGCGGCATCGGACGCGGCAAGTTCACCGTGAGAAAAGGCCAGAGCGTCATGTATATCGAGCCGGCGCCCGGCTACGAGCCGACCGACGCCGAATACGCCGAAGCCTACGGCATCGCGATGACCACATTCGGCATCGCCGCGGTATGCCGCTCGGCCGCGACCGGGCACGATTTCGAAAAAATTGCGTCGCTGACGGTCTCGTACCTCGGCGAGCGACTCCGCGCCGCCCGCACCTTCAAGGTCGAGGCGAGGCGCGCCGACAAGCGGTTCCCGATGCACTCGGCCGAGATAAACGCCGAGCTGGGCGCGAGGATCCTGGGGGCCTTCCCCCACCTGCGGGTCGACGTGCACGACCCCGACGTCACAGTACGGTGCGACGTCCGCGAGAACCTCGCCTACGTCGGCGCCGACAAGGTGCGCGCCGCGGGAGGCATGCCCGTCGGTTCGAACGGCCGGGCGATGCTCCTCCTCTCGGGGGGGATCGACTCTCCCGTCGCGGGCTGGATGATGGCGAAACGCGGCGTAAAACTGGACGCCGTGTACTTCGAGACGCCGCCGTATACCGGGATCCAGGCGAAGGAAAAGGTAATAGCGCTCGCAAAGATCCTCAGCCGCTGGAACGGCAGCATGCGTCTCTACTCGGTTTCTCTCACAGAGATCGAGGAGCAGATCGCCGGGCACTGCAGCGAGGAGTACTTCACTCTCCTGCTGCGCAGATACATGATGCGCGCCGCCGGGCGGCTGGCAGTCGCGGGCGGCTGCGGGGCGCTGATCACAGGCGAAAGCCTGGGGCAGGTGGCGTCGCAGACGATGGAGGCTCTGAAGGTGACGGGCAGCGCGGTGTCGCTGCCGGTCTTCCGTCCCTGCATCGGGCTCGACAAGGAGGAGATCATCGCGACGGCGAGGAAGATAGGCAGCTACGAGACGTCGGTGCTGCCCTATGAGGACTGCTGCGTGCTATTCACGCCGCGTCACCCGAAAACAAGGCCGAAACTCGCCGACGTCGAAGCAGAGGAGGCGAAACTCGGCGGGCTCACCGCCGACTCCGCCGCCGACGCGGCGGAGGTCACGAAGATCGGCTATTTCAATCACACCGCAGGCAACTGAAAGGCACCGGAATGTTTGATATCAAGGATACCGCAAAGACCGACGGAGTGCTCCGCTGCGTCTTCCCCACCCACCCGGATTTTGTAAAATCGGACGGATTCATGTTCGTCCTCGACAGGCATATGCTCATCCACGACGGAGGGATGCCGGGCAGCCGCGACCTGCTGTCGCGCATGCTCGAGGTCAAAAAAGAGATCTCGCCCGACGCCCCGATGCACGTCGTCTGGGTACTCTCTCACTTCCACATCGACCATGTCAGCGCCGTGCTCGACACGGTAATGCCCGACCCCGGATTCATATTCGACAGGATATACACGCCGTCATCCTGCACTCTGCCGGAGGGCACGAAGGACAACGGTGACGAAAAATACCGGCCGAGACTGGCCGAAGCACTGAAGAGATACCACCCCCGGGCGACCGTCACCGAGACCGGCTTTGCCGACCGGGGCTGCGGTCCGGTACGGTTCTTCTTCCCCGATGAGGGGGAGCACAGGGCCGAGATCACCCTTTACCCGCCCGACTGCGACTGGGCGGACCCCTCGCTCATCGAACGGGTCATAGTGAACGGATATTTCGGCGGCGACGTAAACTCGCCGAGGATCGGGACATGCGTCATCAATTCGGCGTCGCTCTGGATGAAGATATCGTATGCCGGAAGGCGGATCCTCTTCACCGGAGACTGCATGAAGCGGACGACGGAGATCACCGACGAGAGCTTCGACCGCATGGTCAGCCTCTGGGCCGACAGCGTCGGCGACGCCCCCGACCTCATGAAGTGGCCGCACCACGGCATGGCCCGCGACCACGCGATGGGAGGCGTGCTCTCGATGCACCCGAAGAACATACTCACGACGACTGTCATCGAGACCGCGTCGGCTCACACGGCGAAGAACCGGCCGGACTACAGGGGCCGCTTCTTCAACTGCGCCGAAAAAGAAGTCAGAGTTTCGGTCGGCCCCGACGGAAGCTTTGAGATCGGACAGGTAAAATGAAGACAGTGACGGCCGTGACCCCGCGGACCTTCGTAAAGCCGGAAGTGCTTGCTCCCGCCGGCGACCCGGTAAAGCTCCGTACGGCTGAGCGCTTCGGCGCCGACGCCGTATACCTGTCCGGAAAGAGATACGGCCTCCGCTCGGCCTGCGCCAACTTCTCCGAAGAGGAGCTCGGCGAGGCGTCGGATTACATGCACGCGCGCGGCAAGAAGCTCTACCTGACCGTCAACACCCTTCCCCGCGCCGACGAATACCCGGGACTTGAGCGCTTTCTCCGGAACATATCCGGCATGGGGATCGACGGCTTCATCGCCGCCGACCCGGGAGTGATCTCGCTGCTTCGAGAGGTCATACCCGGCGCGAAGATACACATCTCGACCCAGGCCGGCGTGACGAGCCCCCGGACGGCGCTCGCGTACGCCGGAGCCGGGGCGTCCCGCCTCGTGCTGGCGAGAGAGCTCGGTCTATCCGACATCTCCGCGATCAGGGAGGCGCTTCCGGCCCCGGTATCGCTCGAGGTCTTCGTTCACGGCGCGATGTGCGTCTCCTGGAGCGGGCGCTGCCTGCTCTCGAACGCCCTCGCCGGCCGCGACGCCAACCGCGGCGAATGCGCCCAGCCCTGCCGCTGGAACTACGCGCTCATCGAGGAAAAGCGTCCGGGGCAGCCGATCCCGGTGGAGGAGGACAGGTACGGGACCTTCATTATGTCATCGAAGGACCTCTGTCTCATCGACTTTATCGGAGAGCTTGCCGCCGCGGGAGTCTCGTCGTTCAAGATCGAAGGCAGAGTGAAATCCGCATACTACGCCGCCGCCGTGACGGGGGCGTACCGCATCGCCGTCGATGCCCTCGCGGATCACGTCCGCGCCGGAGGAGCTCCCGAAGACTTCAGGCCGGACCCCTCCCTCATGCGGGAGCTCGAGTCGGTCTCGCACAGGGAATACTGCACCGGTTTCCTGCACGTCACGCCCGCGGAGAACGCGCAGATCGTGCGTGACACGGATTACATAAGAGAACGCCCCTTCCTCGCCGTCTCGGCGCCGGGAGACATCCCCGGGGGAGCCGCGGCCGAAGCCGCGGCGCGCGGGGAGCGCGTGTTCAGATTCATACAGAAGAACCGGGTTGCCGCCGGCGATTCCGCGGAGCTCCTGACGCCCGGGCGCACCGGGATACCCTTCGTCTTCCGGAGCCTCTTCGACGCCGAAGGAAACGCGTTAATTTCGGCGCCGCATCCCGGGATGGTGTTCTTCGCCTCTGTCGACGGTGACATATCTCCCCTCGAGGGGGACATCGTAAGAGGCGCCGGAAAGGCTTCCGGTGAATGAGATGACAGACCGGAAAGAATCCGCCGCGCCGCGCCGGGAAAAGATCAGGATCCCGTATCCCGTGATCGTCGAGGGCAGGTACGACAGCCTGCGCGTCGACTCTGTCGTCGATGCCCCCGCCATCGTGACCACCGACGGCTTCGGCATCTTCCGCGACACCGAAAAGCAGGCCCTCATACGCGCTCTCGCGAAAAAGACGCCCGTCGTGATCCTGACCGATCCCGACGGCGCCGGCGGCGTCATACGCTCGAAGATATGCGGAATGATACCGCCCGACCGGCAGATAAGGCTGTACGTACCGCGCGTCGAGGGTATGGAGAAACGCAAAAAAGCCCCCTCGGCCGAGGGGGTGCTGGGCGTCGAGGGGACCGACCGGCAGACACTGCGCGATCTCTTCTCAAAGCTTGCGGAGAGCTGCGGATCAGACGCCTCCGGCCGGGGCGACGGGCAGGACGGTGAGCGCGCCGGCGACGGCGGAGCCGGGGATGAGCGTTACGCCAGGAAGATCACGGCGGCCGACCTCATGGCCGACGGCCTTACCGGACTGCCCGGCAGCGCCGAAGCGCGCGACCGCCTGGGGGCGAGGCTAGGCCTGCCGCCCGGCATGAGCGCCGGCGCCTTCCGCCGCGCGCTCGGGATACTGCTCACATACGAAGAATACAGAACGGCCGTTACCGGATCCGGAGCCGGATACACCGGCGGGGACGGGGAGACGGCCGCAGAGAGGTGAATACGTAAAATGAAAAACGCTTTTATGATCGTCAATCCGGTATCCGGAACGCTAAAGGCCAGGGACTCGCTCTTCACCGTGATCGACCGCCTGACCTCGGGAGGCGTCCAGCCGACCGTCAGGTACACGAGATACCGCGGTCACGCGGGCAAGCTCGCGGCCGCCGCGGCGGCGTCGGGGAAATACGACGGCATCGTCTGCCTCGGCGGCGACGGCACGCTCAACGAGGTGAACTGCGGAATGATATCCGCCGGTGTGTCGCTGCCCGTCGGCTACATCCCGACAGGCGTGACGAACGACTTCGCGTCGGGTCTCGGCATCCCGCTCGACCCGGGAGAGGCCGCGACCGACGTCGCGCTGTCGCTGCGCGAGGGCTTTCTGCTGCCGATCGACACCGGCAGGTTCGGCGACTCCCGAACATTCTCGTACATCGCCTCGTTCGGCGCCTTTTCGCAGTCGTCGTACGGAGCGTCGCAGCCGGTAAAGAACGCGCTCGGCTACCTTGCCTACGTGCTTCACGGGATCGGCGACTTCTTCAGGATCAGGCCGATCCACACGGTATGCGTCGCCGACGGCAGAAAGATCGAGGGCGACTTCGTGTTCGGAGGCGTCTGCAACACATATTCGGTCGGCAAGATCGTCAAGCTCGACAGGACTCTCGTCGACATGGGCGACGGAAAGCTCGAGATCGTGCTGGCGTACAAGCCGAACGACATAAACGAGTTCAACCGGCTCATCGCGGCCGCGGCGTCGTCCGACCTCAGCTCCGACATGTTCGTCTTCCTGCGGGCGTCGGAGATAAGCTTCAAACTGCCGGAGGGGACCGACTGGTCGCTCGACGGCGAACTCGCCACCGACGTGCCGGAAGTGAAGATAGGCGTGATCCCGCGCTCGCTCGAGCTTCTCTGCTCGCACGGACGCCGTCCCTCACAGAAGGCGCCGAAAAAGGCAGAAAAAGGCGAAAATGCCTGATCTTTCCTCTTCACCGGCCGTCTCCGCCACTCTTTCCCGCGCGCTCGATACCGTAGCGGCGGTCTCCACGCCCCCCGGCAGGGGCGGAGTGGCGCTCATAAGGATATCCGGACCGGACGCGGCCGGGATCGGGAGAAGGATCTTTTTCCCGGCCGGCGCGGCGCACCCCGACGAACGTCCCCGCACCGCGGTCTACGGCAGGATCCGCCGCCCCGGCGGTGAGAAGCCCGGGGAGTACATAGACACCGGGCTCGCGGTGTTCTTCCGCGGTCCGCGGTCGTTCACCGGCGAGGACACCCTCGAGATCACCTGCCACGGCGGGATCCTCGTGACCCGCGCCGTGCTTGCCGCCGCGCTCGCGGCGGGAGCGCGGCAGGCCGAACGCGGCGAATTCACACGCCGGGCCTTCGCGTCGGGAAGGATAGACCTTACCGAAGCAGAGGCGCTGGGGCTGCTCATCGACGCCGGCACCGACGCCCAGCTGCGGCTGTCGCACTCGGGAATGAACGGAAAGCTGGCGGAGGCCTGCTCGTCGCTGAGGGACGGGATAACGTCGCTGCTGGCCGACATATACGTGCGCATCGACTTCCCCGAGGAGGACCTCGGGAGCATGCCCGACGCCGAACTCGCGGAGAGGCTGTCGTCGCTGACGGAAAAGACCGACGCTCTCCGCATGAGCTACCGCACCGGGCGGGCCGTCGCGGAGGGCATCCCCGCCGTCATATGCGGCAACACCAACACCGGCAAGAGCACCCTCTTCAACCGCTTCACCGGCCGCGACGACGCCATCGTCACCGACATCGCCGGCACGACGCGCGACACGCTCACCGCGAAAGTCGCGGCGGGGGACGTCACGCTGCTCCTCTCCGACACCGCCGGTATACACGGCGGGCCGGCCGATCCCGTCGAGGCGATAGGCATGGACCGGGCGCGCGCCGGGATAGCCGGCGCCGAGCTCATCCTCTATATGATAGACGGCTCGGCTCCCCCGTCGGACGACGACCTGCTCCTTGCCGGGAGCCTGCGGGACGGAAGAGAGGGAGAGACGGTCGCACTGCTCTCGAAGTCGGACCTGCCGGCGCACCCCGACGCGGTGTCGCTGTGGGAGACTTTTCCGCACAGGCTCCGCGTCTCCCCGCTCGACGGCTCGGGATTCGACGACCTTGTAAAGACGATAGAAGAGCTCTTCATCGACGGCAGCATCGACATCGCCGAGGACGCCGTCGTCGCGAGCGCCAGACAGCGCGACGCCCTCGACAGGGCGGCTGACGGCCTCCGTGCGGCCCGAAAGGCCATGGAGGACGGGTATACGGCCGACATACTCTCGGTGTGCCTGGAGGACGCCGCAGGGGCCCTCTCGGAGCTCGACGGCAGAGGGGCCGGCGCGGTCTCCGCCGATGTCACCGAAAAGATCTTCTCATCGTTCTGCGTCGGAAAATAACAGACACAAAAAAACGCGGGTTCGCTCGGGGCGCTCCCGCGTTTTTTTGTGTCTTACCGCCGCATGTCAGTCGGCGGACTTTCCGGCGTCGAGATAGATGACTATTTTGCGGTTGTTCTCGCTGCCGATCGAGTTTGTCGAGACTCCGGGGATCTGCTGGACCTCGGAGTGGATGATCCGTCTCTCGTAGGGGCTCATCGGCTCGAGCATGATGCTCTTCTTGTACTTCAGGACCTTCTCCGCGTTCCTGCGCGCGAGCGTGCGGAGGGCCTCCTCGCGCTTCGCTCTGTAGCCTTCGACGTCGAGGTTGACTCTGATGAAGTCGCCGCGCACGCCGTTCTCGCGCTTGTTGGCGGCGAGATTGACAAGGTACTGCAGGGCGTCGAGCGTGTCGCCGTGATGACCGATGAGTATGCCGGCGGACTCGCCGACGACGTTGATCTCGAGGTCGCCCTCTTCGTTGTATCCGCTCGTCACTTCGGCGTTCATCTGCATGTCGCTCACAACAGTCTTGATGAAGTTCACGGCGTTCTTCTCTCCCGCCGGGACGAACCTCGCGACGATCTCCGCCTCGGAGGCGCCGATCCCGAGGAAGCCGCGCTTGCCCTCGGAGGTCACGGTGTACTCGACGGCCGACACGTCCGCTCCAAACTCGGCCGCGGCCTGCGCGACGGCGTCTTCGACCGTCTTTGCCCTGACCGTGATCTCTTTGCGGGTGTATTTCTGCCTGCCGGATCCGGCGGCGTCTTCTTCTCTTTCGATATCCTTCTCAAATTCCATGATATTATTATCCTTGATGATTCACGGAAAACATCTGCTTCCGCATTACTTTTTCAGCGGCGCCTGATCTATCAGGCCGCCGTCTTTCTTTTTCTCGCCGGGTCTTTCATCCGCGTCGCCGGCTCCCAGACGGCGGGCGATCTCAGCCTCCTCCTCGGGAGAGACGTAATCCTCGGCGTCCTGTCTGAAAAGCGAGTTCGGGTCGGACCCCATCTCGCTCGGGTCGAGTTTTTTCTTCGTGTCTTTCGGAGCCTTGCCCGCGTATTCGCGTTCGGCGGCCTTGTACTCCTCTTCGCTGAACACCGGCGCCGGCATGACCTTGTGCAGGATGAACTGCTTCACCGTGCCGATTATGCTCTTGAAGATCCAGTATACGCCGATGGCGGCGGGGACGATGAACGTGATGTATACCGAGAAGAGCGGCATCATTACATCCATCACGTTGTTCGAGCATCCGGTCGCTTTGTCGGTGGCCTGATCGCCCGACTTGGGCTGATAGCTGAATTTGCGGGTCAGCTTCATGCTGCCGAAATATACGAGGAAGGTAAGGACGGGGATGAGCCACAGCCAGCTCGGCTGTTTGATCGACGGCGTTTCCGCGAGGTTGATCCCGAGAGCCCTGAAGTTCGGGAGCTTGCCCATGATCTGTTCGAATGCGGAGTAGACGTCGGCTCCGGCCATCTTGATGTCGGCACTGCCGTCGCAGTATTCGACGACTCCCCTGAAGAATTCGATCCCCTTTTCACCGAGCTTGTTGATGAGCGCGATCGAGCCGCGGCTCGACGTGAATGAGGCGTCGAATATACCGGCCTCGACCTGCGAAGAGATGAAGCTCTGCATGGCCGAGATCGCGTCCTTGGCGACGCCGAGGACGTAGTGGAGCGGGTCGATGATCACCTGATAGAGGGCCAGGATGACCGGAAGCTGGAGGAGCATCGGCAGGCAGCCCGAGAACTGCGAGTAGTGCTCGTCCTGGTACATCTTCTGGATCTCTTCCGTGACCTTCTGCTGGGTGACCTTGTCGTTTCTGCCCTTGTAATGGTTCCTTATGGCCATCTCCTTGGGCCTGAGTTTTGCCTGTTTGATCTGATTCTTCTGCTGAATGATGCTGAAAGGCAGCATAAGTATCTCGACGATGAGGGCGAAAAGGAAAAGGGCTATCATATAGTTGCCGGTCACCTTGTCGAGCCAGCCGAGGAAGGAACCTATCCAGCAAAGGATGGTATCAATCATTGTCGTTCTCTTTTTTTCCCGCGGCGGTGCGGGATTTCCTCTCCTGTGTCAAATCGTGCGGAGCGTTCTTCTGATCTTTAACGGTCTCCGGCTCTTCCGCGCGGCGCCTTCCGGTGCCGTTTTCACGTTTCACCTGTCTGTTTCCGTTCCCGTTGCCGCACCATCGGGACCGGAATCCGGGTCTTCCGCAGCAAGCGAGATGCCCTCAAGCAGATCTTCCCTTTTTACCCGCCGGAACCCGCGTTCGGGGACCGGATCGTAGCCTCCGGTGCAAAACGGATTGCACCGCAGCACTCTCCAGACCGTAAGCACGGTGCCGGCCAGAAAGCCGCGTTTTTCATACGCCTCGACGGCGTAGGCAGAGCATGTGGGCGTGAACCTGCATGCCGGGTGACGTTTCAGGGGAGAGATATGCTTTCTGTAAAGTTTGACAAGTCCTATTGCTGCGCGTTTCACGGGGCACCCGCTTCCCTCTTCAGGATACCGAGCTTCTCGAACGACCTCTCCAGGTCTTTTCTCACTTCGCCGCATCCCGCGCCGGCAATGCTCTGCCGTGCGGCTATAACGACCAGATATCCGTGCTCGAGTTCCCCGCCGTGTTCCTTTTCGATGAGCCTGTACGACTCCCTGATCAGCCGTTTCGCCCTGCTGCGCTCGACGGCCCCGCCGGTCTTCTTCCCGACTGTCACTCCAAGCCTGTTCAGCGGCCGGTGCAGCGGGTCGGATCTTACGAACCTGCGGTTCTTCAGGTCACGCAGAATATAGACGGCCGTGTACCTTCCGGCCTGCCTTCTGCCTTTCGCGTATGCCTTCTGATAAAGGAAATTCTCTGTGATCGGTGTATTCTTCATGTTGATCAAGCCGCTTCCGCGTCTTATGTCCTGTGTCTCTGTCCCGGCTCGGATCCGTGCGGGGATGCCGGCGTCCCCCGCTCCGCGTTCACAGCCTGAAAATCCGGCGTTGCCGTTGACGGCCGCCGGATCTGACAGGTTGCTCTATGAAGGATCAGTTCAGTATGAAAGTCTCTTTCTTCCCTTTGCGCGCCTTCTCTTGAGTACGTTTCTTCCGTCCAGTGTCTTCATTCTTTTTCTGAAGCCGTGTTCCTTCTGACGCTGGCGCTTCTTAGGCTGGTAAGTTCTGAGCATTTCGGCACCTCCCGTTCGTTTTTGTCGGAAGCTTTCGCTTGTTTCGACATGACTGCCAATACACAATGACGTAATATTATATACCGCAAAATCGGGATTTGTCAAGAGAAAAATGAAACAACAGCGGGAAAAATAATATAAATACGGCGAAATTCGCCTTTTCCGGCCCGCCGGGGGGCACAAATGCGCGATTTCACTTGACTAAACGGCCGCGCGGTTGTATAATAATACAGCTGTCACATCTACCCGTGGCTCAGCTGGATAGCGCGCAAGACTCCGACTCTTGAGGTCGCAGGTTCGAATCCTGTCGGGTAGGCCAGTCCAGTCTCTCCTCCCGGCGGAACAGGACCGGGAGGAGTTTTCTTTTTCCGGATCTCAGGGTCCGGGACATCGCAACGGAGGTGATATCTGTGAGCCTGAATATCGGGATCTTCGGCTGCGGACGCGGCAGGACCTGCGCAAAGACGGTATACGGTGCCGGGCTCGACATACGGGTGAGCGCCCTGTGCGACGCCGACCTCGGAAAGCTGAATGAAGTCCGCGGCATCTGCGCCGCCGCCGGCGACTTCCCCGCCGTCTACACCGACGCCGAAGAGTTCCTCTCGTCCGGGAAGTTCGACGCCGTCGTGCTGTGCAACTATTTCCACGAACACGCCCCCGCCGCGTCGAGGCTGCTCCGCGCGGGATACGCCGTGCTCAGCGAGACCGCCGCCGCCGGAACGATGTCGGAGGCCGTCGGGCTCTGCGAAGCGGCCGAGGAGAGCCGGGCCGTCTATATGATGGCCGAGAACTATCCGTATACGAAAAGCAATTTCGAGCTGAAGCGCCTCTATGAGAGCGGGACGCTCGGGAAGCTCGTCTTCGCCGAAGGCGAATACGTCCACCCGGTAAAGCCTCCCGCGGCGCCTCCGGCGTCGCCGGGGACGCACTGGCGGACCTTCCTTCCCGTCACCTACTACTGCTCTCATTCGATCGGGCCGCTCATCTTCATGACCGGCGAGCTGCCGGTGCGGGTCACTGCGATGGCAGCGCTCGACGACCCCGAAAGGGCCGCGCAGTTCGGGAGGATCAGGCCTCACGCCGCCGGCATCATGATGGTCAGGACGACGGGCGGCGCCGTGATGAGAGTCGCCGGCTCGTGCTACATGTCGCCGCGCAGCAACTGGTTCCGCCTCTCATGCACCGAAGGCTCGGCGGAGACTGTCCGCGGGCTCGGCAGCACGCACGTCAGACTGTGCTACAACGAATGGTCGCTGCCCGAAGGCGTGACCTCGGCCGACCGGATATACGAGGCCGAATGGGCGGAGGACGGCTCCGCCGCGGAGGGCTGCGGGCACTGCGGAGGCGACTACTGGGTGATGAGGTACTTCCTTGAAGCCTGCGAAGGAAAGAGGTCCCCCTTCCCCGATGTCTACACTGCGTGCTCGATGTCCGCGCTCGGCATACTCGGCTGGCGGTCGGTGCAGAACGGCGGAATGCCCTTCGACATCCCCGATTTCAGGGACAGGGCCGCCCGCGCCCGCTTCGCCGACGACAGGCTCTCGCCCTTCCCGCCGCACCGGAACATCTGACGGGCCGGGCCTGCTCCGCGCCGGTCGCCGCGTCCGGACGACGGTCTGTCTCCCCGTCTGAAAAGACCGGGGAATCATTCTTACTCTGCTCACCGTGTCATGCAATGACCGGGCAGCCGAAACGGCCGCCCGGTCTTTTACTGTCTGTCAGTTCTTCCCCGTGTAGAACTCGTCGATGACGCTCTGGTCGAATCCGAGGCCCCAGTAGTGCCTCGACTCCCAGACCTCGCGCGCCTTCACGTGCGCCGCTTCGGTCGGCTTCCAGGGCGAGACCGTCCGCGGAGGCTTTCCGGCCGGGTCCTCGCCCTCCTTCAGGAAGGGCGTCCAGTTGTCGTTCTCGTACT
This sequence comes from uncultured Ruminococcus sp., assembly GCA_902803255.1. Taxonomy (GTDB): domain Bacteria; phylum Bacillota; class Clostridia; order Oscillospirales; family CAG-272; genus CAG-390. The sequence continues at coordinate 15,221 of CADCPG010000205.1, forward strand.
TCTTCCGCTTCTCCTCGCAGGCGAAGTCGGGCATCTCGAAGCTCTGTCCGCCCGAGCATACCGACTTCCAGGCAAGGATTCCCACCGACGACATCGCACACGCCCGGTAGACGTTGAGCCAGGGCTGCTCGCCGGTCTTGATCGCCCGGCTGAAATAGTACATCGTCCAGAAGTCGCCTCCGCCGTGTCCCGCGGCGCTCGCTAGCTCCCCGAAGTCGGGCCAGTCGGGGTTGTATGTCCTGATCGAAGGCTGACCGCACTTGTTGCTGCCGTCGTGCCAGACGGTGAGGTTGCCGGTCATTCTGTCGATCTCGGCGCCGCCCATCGTTCCGTGGATGCATGTCCTGCCGGACGGGACTCTCACGGGTCCCTGCATCGTGCGCACTACCGCTCCGTTGTCCATCTGACTGACGATCACGCCGACGGGATCCTGTCCGCGCAGCTCGTCGCCCCGGTAGCTCTGGTCGGCGTGCATGCCGACGAACCCGTTGGCTCTGACCGGCATCGTTCCGGTTATGTACATGACCGGCCCTATCGCGTGGGTGCAGTAGTATGTCGCCGGTATCTGGTTGCGCCAGTGATATTCTCCGGGAGCGATGGTGTACGTCGTGCGGTTGTCCATCGGATGGCAGTACTCGCTCTCGCCGTAGAGCATCTGTCCGAGCTCTCCCTCGTCGTAGAGCCGCTTCATCTCGAGCCTGACCTTAGTGAAAAGATAGTTCTCCGCGATCATATAGATCTTTCCGCTCTTTTCGACGGCCCGGCAGAGTTCGACGCCCTCTCCCAGGGTGTTCACCGCCGCGCACTCCGACATGACGTGCAGGCCCGCGTTCAGCGCCTTTATCGCGAAGGGCGCGTGCTCGTTGAAATAGTTGGCAAGGATGACGGCGTCGACCGTACCGCTGTGTATCATCTCATCGTAGTCGGTGAACGTGCGCAGCGTTCCGTCCCTGTCGTATCTCTTTTTGCACAGATCCAGCTTGTCCTGGCATCTGTCGCACACCGCCGTCAGTTTGAAATCGGTGTGTTCGGGAGGATTCATGAATACCTTCCCGCGTCCGGTCCCCACAACGCCCAGTCTTATCATTTTCAGGTCCTTTCGGTATTTAATAATTCCGGCGCGGAGACCGCGCCGGAAGGATTCAGAACAGGAGCCCCGCGGCGACCGCGACGCGGGCGCCGTTTTCCGCGATACCGTCGAACAGTCCGCCGAGCAGCGCCGAGAGAGTTCCGACCCAGAGAATGCTGAAGATCACCATCAGCACCATCCTTACCGCGCACAGCGCGGCACCGACGATGCCGGTGATGAGCCCGGTCTTCGACCGGACGTTATACTCTCCGTCGCGGCCCTTCGCGAAGCAGGCGAGAATGATCGCGGCCACCGAGCACTCGAGGGTGCCGGTCGCGAGGCCGGCGATGCCGAGGATCATCGCTACGAGTCCCAGCCTCGACTGCTCCCTCACCGGCTGATAGAAGGTCTGTCCCTGTCCGGGGTCCCTGTATTCTCCGTTGTTCATTTTATTTCTCCTTCCGCTGTTTTCAGTCATACGGCCGCCCGTCAGCGACGGCTCATGTGCGCGGCGGCTTCGCGAGTAATCTCATGGATCAGCGGCTTATCCTGATCGATGAACCCGTGAGCCTCGCCGATCAGTTCGTGAGCTATGTAGCTTCGCAGGTCGACCGTCGGGCCGGCCATATGCGGCATCATGATGAGGTTCGGCATCCCGTAGAGCCTGCTCTCAGGAGGAGGCGGCTCCTTGCGGTAGACGTCGAGGACAGCCCTGATCTCCCCCGTCGCCAGCCTGTCGGCCAGCGCGTCCTCGTCGATGATCTCTCCGCGCGAGGTGTTGACGAAAAGGGCGTCGGGCTTCAGCGTGCCTATGAGCTCGCGGCTCACGAGGCCGCGCGTGGCGTCGTAGAGCGGTGTGTGGACCGTCACGATGTCGCTCTCGGAGAAGACCCGCTCAAGGGAGGCCTGCTCCAGGCCGTATCTTTCTTTGTCGGCGGCCGGAAGCGGAACGATGTCGTACACGAGTATCCTCACCCTGAAGGGCTGGAGCATACGCACGAGGTGCCGGGCGATCGTGCCGTAGCTGACGATCCCGACGGTCTTGCCTAGCAGCGCGCGGTTTATGTCGCGCGATCCCTTCCAGATCCGCTCCTTTCCCAGCCTTTCGCTGTAGTACGGCAGCTCGCGCTGGGCCGCGATGATATATCCCACAGTCCCCTCGGCCACCGATTCGGCGAAATAGTAGTTGCCCGATACGACCTTCACTCCGCGCTCCCACACCTCTTCGGCGTCGTACGGCACGACGGTCCCGCAGAGATGGACGTGCAGGCGGAGCGACGGCGCGGCGTCGATGATCTCTCCGTCGAGCTTAGGCGAGCCCCACCCGGTGATCAGGACGTCGGAGTCCCCGAGCTTTTCGATGAGGTCGGCCTTCGTCAGCTTTTCGGGTCCTTCCGGCAGCTCGAGGCTGCCGAAGCTCCTCGCTAGCGCGATGTTCTCCC
>CADCPG010000206.1 GCA_902803255.1 uncultured Ruminococcus sp.
AACGCGGTCTTTCACGCAAGGCAGGCGATGAAGATATCGAATCTGCGCGGCATACTCTGGCATCAGGGCGAGGCCGACGTAAAGAAGCCCGACCGCGTGGCGGACTACCGCCGCCGCTTCCTCGAAATGATCGACAGCCTGCTCTCCGACCTCGGAGTGCGGGTGCCTGTCGTGATAGGCGAGCTGGGGCAGTATCTGCTTAGTCGTGAAGGCTACGGTCTCGTCCCCGAGCTCAACGGTATCTTCGCGAAGATAGCGGAGGAGAGAGAGGACATAGCGCTCGCGCCGGCCGCGGGGCTCTCCTGCCGGCACGACATTCTGCACTTCAACGGACCGTCGCTGCGCATATTCGGACGCAGGTATTTCGAGGCTTACCGGGGGATACCCGGCGCGCTGCCCGAAAAAGCTGCGGAGCCGGCGGCGCCCGCCGCCGCACAGATCCCGGACGCCCCGGCCGCGATGCCGGTCACGGAGGGCGGGTTCGCGGTGCCGAAATACATGCGGGGCGTCGCGGTGCTGGAGCCGGGAGTGGCAAGGGTCGTCGACGACATCCCCGTGCCCGACCCGGGAGACTACGGCTGCATACTCAAGATGCGTTACTGCGGATACTGCAACACCACCGACACGCGGATCATCGACGGCGTCTCGACGGGCGACAAGGGCGACCTTCCGTACCCGATCGTGATCGGCCACGAAGGCGTCGCGACGGCAGTGAGCGTCGGACGCAAGGTGAGGTACATAAAGCCGGGCGACCGCTTCCTGCGGCCGTATACCGGTGACAGATACGGCAAATACTACGGAAACTCGGGCAACATGTGCGAGTACAACCTCGGCGCCGACAGAAAGGCTATGCTCGAGGACGGCATAGATCCGAAACTCATCCCGACCGACGGCCGGTGCAGACCTCTGCCCGACTTCATATCCGACGTCGACGCGCCGGTGCTGATCCCTCTCGTCGAGTGCCTCAGCGCGGTGTCGAACTTCGGACTGGGAGAGGGCATGAAGGTGCTCATCTACGGCGCGGGACCTATGGGGCTCGGCATGGCGAGCTGCCTGCGTCTGGCGGGAGCCGACGTCACGCTGGCCGACGTGCTGCCGCGCAGGCTCGCATACGCGTCGTCGAGGCTCGGGATAGGAAAGACGGTGTGCAACGACGGGACAGCGCTCACACAGATCCTGCCCCCCGTCTACGACGCCGTGATAGACATGGTGGGGAGCACAGCGGTGCTGAACGAGGGAAGCTTTATGCTGCGCCCGGGAGGAAAGCTCTGCGCCATGGGCACGCTCACGAAGCAGGACTGCAGGGTGGACCTCGCGGCGATGCAGAACCACACGTCGGTCCACATACTCGGATACCCTTACAACAAGATGGCGTACTACGGAAAGCTGCTGGAGCTCGTAAAGGACGGCAGCCTGCGTCCGGCCGACTTTTACTCGGACGTCATGCCTTTCACCGATATAGAAAAGTGCATAGAGATGAACAGGGAGAGAAAGACCGTAAAGGTCATTCTTTCGTACGACTGATCCGCGGCGCGGCCGTGAAGTGAAACATTGAAAAGAGGAAGGCAAATGGAAAAACCGTCAGCTGCGATGAAACAGGTATCTTACAGGGATATCGACATCGACGGAGGTTTCTGGAAGGAAAAGCAGCTCCTTATCCGGAACGTCACGATGATGAACGTCTACCGGAGGTTCGCCGAGACGGGGCGCTTCGACGCCTTCGCGTTCGGCTGGAAGGAGGGCGACCCCAACAAGCCGCACGTCTTCTTTGATTCCGACGTGGCGAAGTGGATGGAGGCCGTCGCTTACCTGGCGGCCAGGGAGCGCTGCCCCGAGCTCGAGAAGATCGTCGACGACACCGTGGACCTCATAGAGAAGAACCGCATGCCCGACGGCTACTTCAACTCGTATTTCGGGCATATAGACCCCGAAGGCAGGTTCACCGACCGCTCGAAGCACGAGCTCTACTGCGCCGGCCACCTGATCGAGGCCGCGATCGCCTACCGCGACGCGACGGGGAAGGACAGGTTCCTGCGCCTCATGACCGACTACGCCGATCTGATCTACGACATTTTCTATGTAAAAAAGTCGGCCGCCTTCACGACGCCCGGCCACGAGGAGATCGAGCTCGCGCTGGTAAAACTGTCGGAGGCGACCGGAGACCCGAAATACACAGATCTCGCTGATTATTTCATAAGGGAACGCGGACGCGAGCCGGGCAGCCCCCATGCGCAGGACCATGCCCCTGTGGCCGATCAGAGGACCGCTGAGGGGCATGCTGTCAGGGCATGCTATCTCTACTCGGGAGCGGCAGATCTCGCGCGTGTGAGAGGCGACAGCCGCCTCCGCGAGGCCGTTACAGCCATATTTGACAACATCGTTGACCGCAGGATGTACGTGACGGGGGCGATAGGCCAGACATGCGTCCACGAGGCCTTCATGGGCGATTACGATCTGCCCAACATGACGGCCTACGCCGAGACCTGCGCGAATCTCTCACTCGCGCTTTTCGCGCGGCGCATGACGCTCCTCGAGCCCGACGCGAAATACGCCGACACCGCCGAACTCGTGATATACAACTCGTTCCTGTCGGGGATCTCGCTCGACGGAAAGTCCTTCTTCTATTCGAACATGCAGGAGAACGACTGCAAGGTGCGCCGCCGCGAGTTCAGCGGAGCGCACAGGGAGTTCTGTCCCGCCGACGAGCGCGTCGAGGTGTTCTCATGCTCCTGCTGCCCGCCGAACGTCGTGCGCTTCATCGCGTCGATAGCCGATTTCATGTACGGCGTGTCGGGAGACACCGTCTGGGTCCACCAGTATATCTCGTCGACCTCGGAATTCGACGGAAGGAAGATCGCCGTGAGGACGGCCTACCCCTACGACGGAACGGTGAACATCAGCTACTCCGGCGTTCCGGGAAAACTCGCGCTGCGCATACCCGGCTGGGCGACCGGATGGTCGCTCGAGATCGGCGGGAAGCCGGCGTCGGGAGAGCTCCGTAAGGGCTATCTGTATGTCGGTGTGAACGGCGGCGACGAGATAAAGCTCCGCATACCGATGCCGGTTCGGTTCATCGAGGCGAATCCCGAGGTCTGGGACGACGCCGGACGCGTGGCGGTCGCGAGAGGCCCTATAGTCTTCTGCCTCGAGGGAAAGGACAACGGCAGGCTCCTTCGCGACATCAGGCTCGACCCGCGCGGCAGCTATTCGTTCCGCACCGATGCGGAACTCGGCGTCCCTGTGCTCAGGACGACAGGCTATTCGAGATACTGGAACGGAGAACGGCTCTACGGCGCCCCCGCCCCTCTTGTCAGCAGGGAGGTCACTCTCATCCCTTATTTCGCCATGGCGAACAGGGGAGAGACCGATATGATAATCTGGGTGCTGCCGAAGTACTGATATAGATGTTTCTGACAGACTGTCCGGGATGAAAAACGGACCGGCGGAGCTGCTTGCCTGAAGAGGTATCAAAATATGAATGATGATAATAAGAAAAGAAACCGGAAAAGTGTAGAGATCCCCGACGGGGGCGCGGGCAACATCGATGTACGTTCCGTAAAGGCCGCCGGGGAACCGGAGGCCGCATTTGCCGCGGCCGGCGCGGGACGCCCGCGCCGGCCGGTCTGGCT
>CADCPG010000207.1 GCA_902803255.1 uncultured Ruminococcus sp.
GCGACGTCTATCCCGTTTGTTGCGAGGACGCGCGCCGCCACTTCGGCAAAAAGCTTTGATTTATGCCTTGAATCGTAGCAGAGCGCAACTCTCATCCGCCCGGTGTTTCCGCGGCCGCGGATATAGAACGCCAGCGCCTGAGAAGCTCTGCCGACGGTATAGACGTTCATATACGCGCTTCCTGCCTTCATCACACCGCGAAGTCCGGCGGTCCCGAAAGTGATGTCGCGACCGAAGCCGTCCTCGATCGACGCGAGCCTCGCCTGCCGCTCATCCTCCGGACAGCCGTCCGGATCGAGCGCCGCGAGCTCTTTTTCTATGTCCGGGTCCGCCGCGCAGCCCGCCTTTTTCCATGCGAGATAGTTTTCGTATGCACCCATTTTCATCCTCTTCTCTGCTTAAGATAAATGCAGTGTATCAAACGGACCGTCAGGGGTCCGCGGTCTCAGTTGATCAGTGTCATTCCGGCATGCCGCCCCCCGCGCTTACGGGTACCGCGTCGCGGTCGTCCCGGTCGGGCAAAACAAGCGGCAGTAAGTGCCGTCGCGCCGTCATCCGCCGGTCAGAATCCGTGAATGTAAAGTATGCCGCAGTTTCCGCCGACATACAGGTTTTCAGCTCCCTCCGGTATGAAAGCGGTCTTTCCTGCGCAGACCTCAAGCGTCTCCGTCATCTCACCGGACGCCGACCGCGCCGTTATGCCGCATCTCCCGCTCACGCAGAACAGGATGCAGCACCCGCCTCCCGGGGCGAGCGTCATCCCGCCTCTGCAGCGCAGAGCGTCGAGAGTGAAATAACTGCACGAAAAACGCCCTTCTCCGGCATCCGGGTCGGCCGTGAAGCCGGCATCCGGCTCTGCGCCCGATATGACGTCGCCCGGAAAGACCGTGACATCGGCAGCCTTGCCGGTGTCGAGCCTGCGCGGCCTGCCGTCGGTCCCGAGGCGCCCCCAGTCGTATATCCTGTAGGTGAGGTCCGAATTCTCCTGGATCTCCGCGACAAGTATCCCTCCGCCGATGGCGTGGACGGTCCCCGCCCCCACCGGGATAAGGCTGCCGCGCCGTACCGGTATCTTCTTCAGCAGCGGCTCGATCCCGCCGTTTCTCAGTGCCTTCTCGGCCTTCTCCCTGCAGACGCCGTCCCTGAACCCGCATATCACATAAGCGCCGGGTTCGGCGTCGATGACATACCAGCACTCGGTCTTGCCCAGCTGTCCGTTCTCGTGCTCCGCCGCGTAGCGGTCGCCGGGATGGACCTGGACCGACAGCCTCTGTCCGGCGTCGATGACCTTGAAAAGCACGGGGAAAGTGCTGCCGTCGAACCGTCCGCCCGTGATCTCCGGGCAGATGTCGAGCAGCCGGCCGAGTGACATTCCGTCGAACTCCCCGCCAGAGACGGTCGACGGTCCGTCGGACCTCGACGAACACTCCCAGTATTCCGCTGCCGCGGTGCCGTCGGGGCAGAGCTCACTGCCGTAAAGGCGTACCGCGCGGTCGCCGCCCCAGATCCGGCTCTTGAGCGCCGGGGACAGAAGGAAAGGCCCGGTCATTCGGGAAGCGCGCCGATCAGACCGGCGAGCAGCGGCTCGAATTTGACGCCGTATCTGTGACTTTCGTCACCGTTCGTATATTCGATGCATCTCACTGTGTAGTCTGCCGCGATCTTCGACGCGTCATAGCAGGAGCAGCCGCGCATGAGCGCGCCGCAGAAAACGGAGGCGAAGACGTCGCCGGTGCCGTGGCAGCCGCCCGCGATCTTCTTATGCCTGTAATATGACTGCTTTCCGCCCTCCAGCACCGCGACGCCGGTCGTGCGGGGAGTATATCCGACGCCGGTGAGTACGATGTCGCGCGCCCCGGCGGCGGTGAGCGCTCCGATGAGGCCGGCTATATACGTCCTGTCGTACTGTTCGCGGTATTCGATTCCGGTGAGCAGACAGGCTTCGGTGATATTCGGCAGTATGCAGTCGGCCGAAAACACGAGTTTTTTCATCGAATCGACGAAATCCGCGTCAAATCCGGGATACAGCTTCCCGTTGTCCGCCATCGCCGGATCGACTATCAGCGGGCAGCCCGGCTTCAGCAGCCTCTTCGCGATGTCCATGACGATCGACACCTGCTCCGCGCTTCCGAGATAGCCGGTGTATATCGCGTCGAAATACAGGCCTTCCTTCTCCCAGTGATCGACGATAGCCGGCATGTCGCCGGTCAGGTCTCTGAATGTATAGCCCTTGAATCCGCCCGTATGGGTCGAGAGCACCGCCGAAGGAAGGACCGCGGTCTCAAGTCCGCACGCCGAGAGGATCGGCAGCGCTACTGTCAGCGAACACTGGCCGATGCAGGATATATCCTGTACGGTCAAGATCCTTTTGTAATCCATTTTTCTCATTAACCTGCTTTCTGAAGTATTCTCCGCGTCTTCACTCGACGTAGAATTCGGCTCCGTCGTCGAGCCGGATGGCAGCCAGTCTGCCTCCGCGGGCTGCCCCGCAGTCAATGTCGATAAATCCGTCGCCGCGAAAGATCCGGCCGTCGCGCGAGAAATTCTCCGTTGTCGGGAGAGCTCCGCAAATGACGGTGTACCCGGGAACCTTGCGCACCGGGCTGTCTCCGAAGAGATCGTCCTCGGTGTAGTCGTCGAGGCTCTTCGATACGTCGAAACCGGTGATGCCGGTGTTGACGAGCAGATAATCAACGCCGCCCGCGCGCACTTCCTCGTACAGCGGCATGTCGTTCAGATATTCGAGTATTCCCTCGCGGCTTTCGCCGTCGAGTTCGCGGAATGCGTCGAAAGTAGGCTGCCCGCCGTCGGCCAGCCACTGCTTGATCCCCTCGACGAACCCGGGGTCGGGAGCCGCTCCCGATTTCAGCAGGCTGTCGAAACCCGAGAGATATTTTCTGGCGGTGATTTCGTGCCTGCCCGCGACCGGCCATATGTTCTGAGCGTATGAGAGCTGCTCGAGCAGCTCGATTCCTCCGTCCCCGATATCGATGGTGTCGCCAAGCACGAACATCGAATCGGTATCCTTGAAATTAATCTTCTTGAGAAGCCGGTTCCAGAGCTGATAACACCCGTGTATATTTGCCGCAGCGTAAATCATTTCCGATCCTCCGTTTAAACAATTGAAAAGGCGATGCCTTCTCCTTTGCGAGAGAAACGACATCGCCCAATATTATATCATTTTTCACATCCAATATCAAGCGGTTTCGGCGCATGAGCGCCCGTTTTTTCGCATGGCCGGAATACTTTTTCAGCGGCCGGCCGGCGTCAGAAAAACCGAACTGAGTTTCGAAATAATGCAGGCTTGTACAGCCGTACGCGATCCCGCGGAGTATCCTGCGGACTGCCGCTCCGGCAGACGGGGTTCATCCGTCTTTGCGGCACCCGGCCGCTATTTTTTTCAGCTCCGCCGCTATCAGTGCGGCCCGTTCCGCCGCGGCTTCCCGGTCGCAACCCGATGCACGAAGGCCCGCCGCCTCCTCCTCACGCGAACGCGCGTACGACAGAGCCAGACTCGACAGCAGCCCGCCGCCCTTCTCAATGTTGATCTTCCCGAGGAGCAGCACTGCCGCCTCTTCGGGGGTGTCTTGCGGGATCCGGCGCTCCCCCGTATACCTGGCGCAGATCAGCTGATATATACATGATCTTGCTCCTCTTCCGCCCCGACTTCCGCCGGGCCCGCCGGCCTGGTCGGAGACGAGTTTTTCATCGGTTATCTCGAAACCGTCTCCCAGGAGAAAAGCGCGAAGCCGCTCCGGGTGCGTCATCGGCTGAAGGATCAGCCTGACTCCGCTCTTTTTCGCGTATTCCGACCGTCCTATGATGGCGGCTATCAGTTCGCCGCCCATACCGAGTATATAGATATCCTCCGGAGAGAAGCGCTCGATCCCGTCGAGGCCGTCGGCTCTGACGACCGATATCCGGTCCGAAAGCCCGGCTTTTTCTATGTTCCCGGCTGCTCTCCTGCAGGGGCCTTCCCGCAGGTCGGACGCGACGCCCGAAGGAGCGGTCCCGCGAAGGCAGAGGCTGACCGGAAGATAGGCGTGATCGGTGCCGATGTCGGCGAATACCGCCCCCGGCCTCGCGTATTCAGCGGCGGCGGAAAGCCGGCAGTCGAGTTTTTTTATGTTATTGCGCTGACTCACAGGTCATTCCTCCTTTCATCCGCGTCCCGGGCGGCATGACGATCTTAAGTATTAAGGCGATATCCGGCCTGACGTTTCGAAATGCGTTTTCAGATCGCCGAGGATTATCTCGTCTCCGGGGGAGATGAGCACAGGGATACCCGAAAAGATGCGTATTCCGTTGAGATAGCTTCCGTTGGTCGAACCGAGGTCGGTAAGCCGGTACCGTCCGTTTTCACAGGATATCATCGCATGTTCCCGGCTCACCGCGCGGCAGCCTTCCGGCACGATCCCGCATGTCTTTCCGTTCATTCCGATCCGAACGGGCAGTGCGGATATGACGTACCGTTTTCCGGATGCGGTATCAGCGAGACACGCCCGGAACCCGGCATCAGGCGGTCCGCCGGCAGATGTTTTGTGCGCGGGCACTTCTCGAGGGCGCCCGCGTCCGGATATCTGCTTCAAAAACGCCTTGATATTGCTCATCCGGGGAGTTCTCAGAAGATCCCGGAAGGTTATGGGTCCCCCGCTGATCTCGAGATCTGTTTCCGCCCTTCCGGCTGCCGGATCACACGGTCCTGACGTGCTTTCCCCTGCTCCGTACCGGGGGATCACAGTTCCGAATGAGATATTCCCGGATCCGGGCGGGACGGTCCGGGATTTCTCCGATACTCCCCGGCCAGCCTCATCTGCCGCGTCTTCCGTATGCGGGAGATATCCGTCTGGTCCGTCCTCCGGAGCGCAACAGTCCGTTCTCCGCGTCCCGGCGGATGACGCGCCTCTGCCCCGCTGCGGGCCTGTCGCGCCGTCGGGGATCCCGGCGGAAAGCAGACAGTCCTTGAATCCTTTGGCGGAAAACCCGTATTCGTCGATGTATTTCGAGGGGCCGGCGGAATCAAATCCCTGTCCCGCTTCGCCGGCCAGGCGCAGAAGTTCTCTCAGGCCTTCTTCTGCTGAAGGGAAAGCGGACGGAACGCCGCGTTCCCCGGCTGCCCCGGTGAATTCTGCTACCGGACAGACGTCGACGTCCTCCGGGATCACGGGGAGGCAGATGAGCTTCACGTCGGTACCGTCTTCGCCGCGGCGCGCGGCAAACAGGCGGTCGGGAGTTATGAGCGCGAGGTTGCCGTCGATCATATGATCCTCGGCTGCTGCGGCGGCGTCACATATACCGCAGAAAAGTCCGTAGATGCGTGACGCGGATGCCGATGCGAGATAAGATCTCGCGCTCTCGTAACCGCTTGTGTCGTATGTCAGGGTGACCGTTCCGTCAGAGCGGAAAGCGGAAGCCCGGAAGAAAAAAGGGATATCGGCGTTCGTGATGACCGACAGAGCGAAACTGTCGGCTGAGTCCACTTTAAAAGTATATTGCAAACACATCCCGGAGTCAAGATTTTTTTCTCCGGCTCCTCTTGTTTTCTCGACATTTTCGTAAATCGGCGTTTTAGGTTTGACTTCCATTTTTACCCCTGTTCCTGTTTTTTTCATCCTCAAGGATCCGCTCAGCCGTCGGAAAACGCGCATAGAAGCAGAATGTTGAGACAGTCCCCGGTTCCGGCGAACGCCGCACCGTCGGGCGACAGACATCCGCAGAAGGAATAGCTCTTTCCCTCAGGCGTCACGCGTTCTCCTTTTTCGTTGATAAAGAACCATCCGCCGTCCTTCCCTGCCGGCGCTATCCCGCATGAGAACGATCCGGCGTCCGTAAAGAAAGTCCGGAGCACGACATTTCCCTCTCTGTCCGCAAATCCCCAGCCTTCGTCGAGCCGGACTGCGATATTTCCGCCGTAAGACGCCGGAAGCCTCGCATCGGTGAATCCGCTCTCCGATTCGGTGCCGTCGGGAGCGATGAAATAATACAGGCCGTCACGGAGCGCGACCGCCGTACCGTACGCCGCGGCAAATCCGTATGCGTCGACGAGGATCCCGTCATAACCGGAACCGGTCAGTGAAACGAATCTGCTGTTTATGAGAGACCAGCTTCCGTCACTCATGACCGCGGCGATGCCTCCCGCGAAGGCGCCGGCATAATCGAATCCGAATCGGACCTCCCTGCCTCCGCGGTCTATGTAGCCCCATACGCCGTCGCGGCATGCCGGGGCGATGCCTCCCGAAAACGGTCCCAGATACTCGTACCCGCTTCCCGGAGCGAGCCGCCGCCTCCCGCGAAGATCGACGTAATACCATTCCCCGTCCTTCGAAACGTTGACAAGTCCCGACTCGTCATCGTACATCCCGACGCTGTCGTAGGAGAAGGCGAGGAGCTTTTTTCCGTCGTTGCCGAGAAGGCCCCATTTGCCGTCTGTCTGCGCCGCGGCGTATCCCCTCCCTCCGGCAAAATGCCAGTCGAGAGCTGCAGATACAAACACGAATCTGTCGGTAAACGTACAGGCCATCTTCTCTTCAAGCTCCGATATTCCTGCCGCGGTGCATCCGGCGCGGCGGGCCTTTCCTATGACTGAATATGCATCAGTGTATTTTCCGGACGAATAGTAATAGCCGGCCAGTTCCTCGTACGCCCCGCTCTTTCCGGGCTCCGCCGCCATGGCGGCTTCGCAGCCGTCGATGAAAGCCGCATGGTCTCCGAGCTGTCTGCATGCGCGGATGTATTTCATCCTCAGCCCGTAATCCGACGGGTCGACGTCAAGCGCCGCGCGGTAGCATTCCGACGCGTCGAGATAGATCCGTTTCCCGAAGTAGCCGTCTCCCGCTTCCACGAGTCCGGCGTAGCGGACTGAATCCTTCCTTACCGCGGCGGGGAGCACGGCCCAGACAGCTACTGTGAGAGAGAGCAGAAGCAGCGGCGCCGCTGCCCGGAGGATATTCCCGGGATTTCCTGCGGACTTCTTCACGGCGATGTCACCTCAAGGATCCACAGGACGGACATGCCGAAGCAAATGAACGGGGCGAGCGGCAGACTGTCCTTCAGACCCGACTTTTTTGAGATGAGCATCACGACCCCGAAGGCCGCTGCGGGGAGAAAGGCGAAAAACAGCAGAAGCAGCGAACCTGACGCGCCGAAGCACAGTGCCGTGAGAGAGATCAGCTTCACGTCTCCGGCGCCGATCCCGCCCTTCGACAGGAAAAAGGCTCCAGTCACCGCGGCAGTCATTATGAGAAAACTGACAAGGCACTCCAGAGGCTCTCCGCTGCGGGCAAACAGTTCCCCGCTCAGCAGATCTTCGTTCGCTCCGAAAATCGCGATGACCGCAAGTATCACCGCTCTCACCGCGGCGGCGGAAAACAATATCGCGTTGGGTATCCTGCGGTCCAGAAGATCGGTCACCGACGCCGCGAGCACCGCCCAGAAAAAGGCGGCCCGCTCCGCCGTCAGGACCGGATATGCCGCTTCCGCCGGTCTGAGGGTCAGCGCAAGTACACACAGCACAGCCGAAAAGACGGCGCCTCCGGCCGCGGCGGCGCACGCGAATTTCATCACTCCGTCTCCGCTCTTTCCGCCGGAAAGACGGATTCCTTTTCTCGTACAGCCCGGGGGAAACAGTTTCCGGGAGTACAGTACCGTAAACACGGCGCCCGCGCATGTTGTCAGAATGAAAACAAGTATCACCTTAAGGTCGTTCACTGTATCCTCCTAAAACGCAGAATCGCGGTAGACATAGTCGACTATAATGCCGTATTTGCCGCTGCAGGACTCTCCCACAGATTCGAGCAGGGTCGAGAACCTGATCCCCTCTTCGGGGACCACGACCGTCAGCCGCAGTATGGTCCTCTCTCCGCCAGCCGGGAGCTCTTCTCCCGATTCCATTTTTATCATGTCGCCCGGCTTCAGCTTTCCGGCGCTCTTTTTCAGTTTTGACGCGCCCTCGTTTATCTCTTTGAGGATCGCTTTTCTGTTCATGGAGTAGCAGTCCGTCGTCGTCTCCTCGTCGTCCGGAGGAGGGGTGAACACCGAATACGTCGGATTGAATATATTCACAGAAACCACCGAAACGTACTCGGGGAAGGACCGGTCGTAAAGATCGATCCCCGCTCCTCCCTCAACGGCCATCGACGGATATTTTGCCTTCTCGTCCGCTACGATCTTTTTTCCTCTCGCAAAATTGTCGAGCCGCCACACCGAATCCGCCGGAGAAGAATCGCCGGTGTCGACTATCACCGGTGCCGGCAGCCAGGCAGCCGTCGACGCGGTCTGGCAGACCCTGATACTTCCTCCGAAGAGCCCGAAGTCGAACAGTCTCAACCTGTATACCGCCACGAGGGTTATGCTTTTCCCGTCTTTAAGGATCGACGAAAAGGCGAAGTTTATTCCCCTCAGACCTCCGTCGACACCCCATTTTTCGAGCCTGGCGTTTGCCTCTGCGGATGAGTTCCGGCCCGAATCGGTCAGGTATCCCGGCATTATGAGCCGGCAGAGCGGCCCGGCTATCGCTCTTCCGGCGGCTTCGCGGATCACTCCGCCGGCGAGTATGCCGGAAAGCGCGGACAGCACTCCGTCCGGAGACCCGGCAAGCGGCTCAAGGCTTTCGTAAAGCTCCCCGGCAGCAGACGATATGCTCGAAAACCCGCTGCCAAGTCCCGACAGCTTTTCCGCCACGATCCCGGCAAATCCCTCAGGCGTCCCGCCGCCTGTGCCGCCCGACAGAAACGACATCTCCTCCACGGCGGACAGAAAAGCCTCCCCTCCCGAGTGAGGATCCACCCCGTCGTCTCCGCTTCCGGCAAATCCGCCGAACATCTGCCCCGCCCTTCCGGCGGTGTAGCAGTACGCGGCAAGTTCCTTTGCCGTCTGGTCCAGCGCATACTGCACGGCGCTCTCGGTCCTGATCACGCAGACGAGCAGGGTCAGCGCAAGGAACGCAGCCGTGAAAAGAAACAGAGAGAGCGATGCCTCCACGGTGAATGAACCGTCGCTGCGGCTATCATTTACATGACTCATTTTCCTCCGCTGCCCCTCCTTCCGGTGCGGAATTGCTTTTTCAATATGTGACGGCCCCTTTGTAGATCAGCCTTCTTTTGCCGTCGCGCCGCACCCCGACTCCCGCGGCCTGATCGGCGGCAAATACAAGGAAAGGCGTGCCGACGCGGACCGAGGCGTCGCAGACGAACATGGTGTGAGCCGAAGTGATATCGAACGGTGAGTCGCCCGGGGATGATCCGTCGTTCATGCCGATCTGGATCATCTCAGCGGCTCTCCTTAGCATCGCGTCGCCCTTCGCGGGATATGAAAGAAGTATAAACAGTTTCAGATATCCCTCATATCCGAGCCCGAAGCTCTTCGCGGCAGCAAGTCCCGACCCCGAAGAAACGGCACCTGGCTCATCGCCGCCCGAGATGCCCGAGGCGAATTCCGATATCTTTTTTCCGAGTTCGGCGCTGAGGCCGTCGCTTCCCTTTCTTATCAGAGAAAAAGCCTCTTCCTTGAATTTGTTTTTGTATTCGTCGATATACCCGCTTACTGCCGAGGATATTTTTTCTCTCAGTCCTCCGAGAAGGCCGCCCTTCATATCGCGGCCGAACAGGTAGTCTCTTACCGCCTCGTTCGTCTTTACGGCGTCGCCGCTGCCAGCGCAGAATTCGACTATCGAGCGGACCGTTTCCTCCCTGTCGCCCAGCAGTTTTTCAACTGCCGCGCCGGCGCACCTGCCGGCGAGTCCGGGCAAATCATCCGCGCTGTTCAGTATTTCCTCGAGCCTTGACGCGACTCTGTCCGCACCTATCCGCTCCGACACCGAGCAGAATTCGTAGACCATATCCTCGATCGGGCGGCATATCGTCCCGCAGACAGATTCGAACATCCCGTCGAGCGTGCTGTCGGCGTACTCCTCAATGCTGCCGGCGAGTCTGTCGGCAGCCTCGGAAGTCTTTTGCTCGGCATAATCGCTTATCCTGTCGAAGACATCCTCGCATACGCCGACTGCAGCTGTCCCGATGCCGTCCGCAAGCGCTTTTTTCAGTCCGCCTATCCCAAGCGTCCACGTATCCGTGCTTTTGTAGATGGGGACCGACTCCCCCTTCAGAAGTCTCGCGATGTCGACTCCGGACTCGGCCAGAGCCCACGCGACCAGAATGACGTTCTGTACGATCGGAGCGCCGAACCCGGTCCACCCGGCTATAGCCGACGCCGCTGTCATCGCGGCTGCCCTGCATTCCGAATCTGTCATGACGAACAGCGTGTTGAGGGCGAACCTCACCGCGAATATCATTGCTCTCACCGAATAGAGATTCGTTTTCAGCCTGTCGGATCCGCAGAGGATGTATTCCGCTTCGGCCCCGAAGCATGACCTGGAGCTCATGTCGGCGCCGCTGAGCGAGAGCGCCGTTCCTCCGTTCTTTACGCTGATATGATCACCGTAGCAGCTGAACATCCCGGTGATATATTCTTCGGCGAGAAGCGTCTCGAGCGCCGCCTCGCCTATTTCGGCGATCCCGGACAGAAGTCCCGACGCTTCCCCCAGCCCCGACGAAGCCGACTCGCACAGTTCACCGTCGGTCTGACCGGAAAACCCGTCGTTTCCGAAATCCGTTATGAGCGACGCCCCTCCGTACAGATCGGCTATGACGCCGGCAATGTCGGAGCCGATCACCGAACTCACCATCTCGGGGAGCTTCGCTGGACCGCTCTCTTCCTCTGCGGTACCGGCGCCGGAGTTCTTTGCGCTCTCCACCAGCTTTTCCTTGAGTTCCAGCTGTTCCTCCGCTCCGTCG
Organism: uncultured Ruminococcus sp.; assembly: GCA_902803255.1. GTDB lineage: Bacteria > Bacillota > Clostridia > Oscillospirales > CAG-272 > CAG-390. The sequence goes on from CADCPG010000207.1 coordinate 10,791, forward strand.
CGGCCGGCTTTTTCCTTCCCCGACTGCGACTCCGCAAGACTCCGGTAGAGTTCTGAGTTGCGGTCGAGGCCGTGTTCCGAATATAGTTCGAGTCCGAAAGGACCGGTGTCCCCGGGGTGATATCCCGAATAACCTTTCGGTTCGATCGCCTCTGCAGCGGATGAGACATCCGAAAAATCCCTGTAATTCACGCCGGCGTGACCGGCCGCGGCTTCGGTTATCTTATCCCATACAGTCTTCCTGAAGTTCAACGACGCCGCGTTCGCGACACGGAGATCACACCCGGCGGCCGACGCCGAGGCAAGCCCCTCCTTTATTGCCTCAAAGACGGCTTTGTCGCCCTCGAGCAGCCGGACGGTCCTTTCTGCGGCCTCCCGGCTGTAACCCGAGGCCGTCTTCCTGATGTCCGACTCCATACCGCTTTTTATCTCCGAAGGAGAGAGCTCGTCGACGGCTCTTTTCCATTCGTCAGCTTCTTTTTTCAGGCCGTCGATGCTGTTTTTCAGTTCTTCGCACGCCTCCGCCGCAAGCCCGAATTTTACCGACAGCAAGGCGGCGTCCGAATAGACTGTGTAATGCAGTCCGGATACCGCGGCGAAGCCGTACGCCTCGCCGGCCGCTTCGATCTGCTCCCGGACCGTCTCCGTCGAGGAGAATATCTGCTCCAGCATCGCGAGCTTTTCTTCGCACTCGGCTACGATGAACCGTGTGTCGTATCCCGACTCCTGCCCGGCCTCCTTTGCAAGCAGTTCAGCGCGGTAAAGCCTGGAATACTCCTCCGCGAGATCACCGGCCGCCTTTTCAGATTCCAGGAGATACCCGGCGCCGGCGCGGATCCTCGATACGGCTTCGGATATGTCGGCCGGAACCGTCCCGCTCCACACCGTCCCGGGACCTGCCGCCAGACGAACGACCCGTCCTCCGGCGTTCCACTCCCCCGGGATCCCGCGCACCGAGTCGAGAAGCGCCGTCGCCTCTTCGAAAGGCGTAGTGAGAGACCCCGTCTCCCCGTGAGCGCTCCCCGACAGATCCGCCCTGACCGCTTTCTGGATCTCCTTCCTCAGGGAGACCGTGTCGGGAGCCTCACTGGGTTTTTTCGTCAGTAAGGCGCAGCACAGCATCAGATGAAGGAGAGAGGCGGCTCTCCCGGCCGCCTGCGCCGCCCCGTCAGACATGCCTCCTTCGAAAACCGAGCTCTCGAGAGTGTCGAGGCAGTCTTTCATCGCAAGGTAGGCCTTTCCCGACACCGAGTCGACGTCGCTCAGTTTCTTTCCGTACCTGATCTTCTTTTCGGCAGCCTTTGTCTGGCCGGCAAGTTCCTTCAGACAGCCGATCTTAGTCAGCAGGCCGGCCGTCAGTTCCACCGGACCTCTGTATTTCATATATTCGACGATCTGCCGTTCCATAACCGCAGGATTGGCTATCGACGACGACGGCACCCCGGTGACCGTTATGCCCTCCGAGCGCATACTGACAAGGTTGCCGAACAGGCCCGACGGAAGGCCCGACGCCCCGAAAAGACTGTTAGCCAGGGCTCTGGTATAGCCGTCGCTGCCGTCGAAGACGCCGGTGTTCTCGACCGTCCTCAAAAAATAGTCGCAGGCGGCGGCCGACAGCTCCTCTTCGGACGCGGATGACGCAAACAGGCCGTAAACGTCGTAGAGCACCCTGTCGTATGCGGTCAGAGCGGAATTCATTGCAAGCTCTCCCGCCCCGGCAAGTTCGCTCCTTGCCGCGGATATCCTGCAGTTTTCGACCGTCAGTCCGGCGACGGTGAAGACAGGCAGCATTATCAGCGCAAGAAACAGCGAGACCGATCCCAGCGTTCTTTTATTCATCCCGTAAACCTCTCTGCCATTTCTCTGAATGAAGCGATGAAACCGCCCGTTTTCTCTCCGATCTTATCCTTGTCGATGCCGAACTGACCGGCAAGTCTCTCGGCGAAATCGAGAACGGTGTCGGTGTCCCTGACGAACTCGCAGCTGTCGGTGACCGCTGCAGTGACGGATACCGAAGTTCCGTCTGAGTCATACCCGCCGATCCCGAATATCGAAGGAAGGCTGCGGTATTTTCTGACCGTCGCCGTGACCCTGATCCTGAGCCCCTCCTTTTTCAGGACGAGGGAGCAGTCGCATTTCCGGCATGAGACGAACGACGAACGCAGCGCCTCGTTTTTCATCGCCGATGCCATGACGGCGAAGCTCTCCGGCGTCTTTCCGGAAAAATATCTGTAAGGGCGGTGCTCGGAGACGGCGGTGTTGACCTCGGCCTGGTCGGGCAGTTCGCCTTCGGCCATATCAAGATCGTTTCCCCTGAAACCCGATGACCGGTACAGAGATATATACCCGGGGCAGGCGATCTCCCTCGAGGCGGCGGTCGCGTATCTCGCGGCTATCCTTCTGACCGAATATCCGTCCGCGACTCTGAGTCCGAACAGGATAAGGACCGCGGTGACGGCAAGCACGAGCGGCAGCACAAGCGACATCTCGACTATCTGTACCGCTCCGCCCTCACCCGCGTCCCTACCGCCGCCGGTCCGGACGGCGGAGCCGTATGTGATATTCACGTTCCCTTTTTCCTTCATTGTCCTCCTGATTATCGGGTGGGGAGGACCGGAGACGGTCCGGCCCTCCGCTTTCGGATCAGAATCCGTCGACTGAACCGTTGATCTTCTCAAACAGCCGGTTCACTATCCCGATCAGCTGATTCCTGAAAATGACCACCAGCGCGATGACAACGATTATTATGAGTATCACCGCGATCAGATTGGCCTCCCCGTTTTCCCCGCGCAGACTGCCGCACGCCGCGGCGGCCTTCCGCAGCCTTCTTTCCGATTTGTTTCCTTTCAATCAGAATCCTCCTTTTCTGTCTGTCATATGATATTTGTAAACAGCGGTACCACTATCATAATCAGCACGCCGATGAACATCATCATGAGGGGGATCATCAGCTTCGACTCCGCGGTCTTTCCCTTTACGACCGCCCGGTGCTTCTTCTCCGCCCAGCATTCGTCGTTCATGATGCGCAGCGATCTCGACAGCCCGTCGCTGCCTTTTTCGATATTCTGTATGAGAAGCGACGCAAGCTGCCTTGCCTCCTTGACCCCGCATTCCTGTGAAAAGATATACAGAGCGTCGCATTCCGGCATGCCGTTCTTCATTTTCTCGGCCGCCGTCCTCATCTGCAGGCACAGCGGCCCTTCCGACGACCTTGATGTGATCTCCCAGGCTTCCCTCAGCACCGATCCGGCGCTGATCAGCAGCGTGAGCAGCGACGTCACCGAAGGCAGCTCGGAGAGTATCTCCGCCCTGCGCGCCGACGACTGCCTTTTCGCCTCGAAATACATATAAAGGCAGGGGAATGCCGGCAGGATCAGCGCTGGTATCACAAGGAAGGGCTCGCGGGACAGCGCCGCGAGAAGCAGTCCCGACGGAAGCAGCAGCGAGAACAGCGACAGCGACGATGCCCTGAAGCAGTAAAGCATAAAAGACGAATTATCTCTTCCGCACAGCTCTCCGTACATGTTTTTCAGCCGTTCGAGTCCTCCGCGTTCCTTTTTTTTCTTTCTCCCGAAGGCGGCGATCATCCCGCAGCCGAGGAAGATCAGCGGCGGACAGAGTATGTACCTACCGTCGGCGATCGCCTCGATATCCCTGTACCCGTTTCTGAACAGGAAGTACATGATCAATACCGCCGCGGACAGCAGGCTCCCCGCCGTCGCGGCTATGAAACTCACTGCGTTTCTCATCGGTATGTTTCCTTCCTTCCTTCCTTCCTTCACACGGCGATGTCCGTGATCTTCTTTCCGACGGCAAACGCGGCGGCGAAAAGGCAGAGGGCAGCTATCTTCACTCCGACGTTCAGCAATGAATTTCCGGTCAGCGCCTCGTTCCCGAGCGTCTTCATCATGGCGACGACGGCAAACGGAAGAACCGACATTACGTACATCTCGTTCTTGCCCGAAGCCACTGACGCCGATATCTCCATGCCCACCGAGATCCTGTCGGTGATTATATCCCGGCTTATGCATATGATCTGCTTCATATTTCCCCCGGCCCTTCCGCAGGCTGCGAAGGTCTCCGAGAAGCATGCGATGTCCGGATCCCCTGTCCTTTCTGCCATCCCGGCGAGCATCTCCTCGAGAGTCGAACCGTTTTCGAGGCCTTTCGTCAGCCTTTCAAGTTCTTTTACCATGTCGCTGGCCTGACCGCGCGAGGCCTTCAGGTCGCGGCAGGCGTCGTAAAACGCCTCGTAACTGTTTTTCCCCGATGAGACAGAGTTTCCCAGCGATTCGAGCACGTCCCTGAATTCGAGTTTCAGCGTGTCCCGGCGTTTTTTCTCCAGTATCTTTCGGTATATCCTCACCCCGGCGGCCGCGCAAACGGCGGCCGCGGCGAGGCTGAGCGCGAGACTGCCGAACATTATGCTGAAGGCGGCAAATCCGCACGCTCCTCCGGCGCAGACTCCGGCCAGCAGTTCCGCCGCCTTCATCCGCCGCTTCCCGCGGGTCATGCCCGCGGCGCCGCGGGCGGACTGTCCTCCGTCCCTGATATTCCTGCCGTTATCGTCCGTCATCCTGTTCCCGTCGCCTCCTTTTTACACGCTCCCGGACCGGCGCCGTGCCGAATTCAGGGGCCTTCATATGATATCGGTCGCGATGCCCGCGGCCTCGAGCTTGCCGCGGCCGATCAGTCTGTTCTCCGTCCTTTCGAGCCTGCCTTCGACCCGGTTTCCGCCGACCGCTCCGGGATCTTCCCGGAATTCAAACAGGCGGTTGAGCGCGATGCCTCCGCCGGACTGCTTTCCGCCGCGCTTTCCGACTCCCGCCACCTCCGAGATCTCGACCGTCCTGCGGCTTTTGTCCCGCATCCTCGACAGGTGGACGATTATGTCTATCGCCGAGGCGATCTGTGCCCTTACGGCGTCGAGGGGGATCGACGGTCCGCCCTGCAGCACCATCGTCTCGAGCCTCGTGAACATATCCGCGGAAGAATTAGCGTGGCCGGTCGAGATCGAGCCGTCGTGGCCTGTGTTCATCGCCTGGAGCATATCCAGCGCCTCCGGGCCCCTGACCTCGCCCACGATGATCCTCTCCGGCCTCATCCTGAGCGAAGCCCTGATGAGTTCCGATATGCCGACCCTGCCGCTTCCCGAACTGTTGGCGTTTCTTGTCTCGAGCCGCACGAGGTTCGGGATTCCCCTTATGCTCAGTTCCGCGCTGTCCTCAATAGTGATGATGCGCTCGTCGGGCGGTATGCATCCGGTCAGCGCTCCGAGAAAGGTCGTTTTTCCCGAACCGGTGCCTCCGCTTATGAAGATATTGTATTTCGCCTTTACCAGCAGGCTCAGCGCTTCAGCCGCCTGTTCGGTGAGTGAACCGAGCGAGATGAGCCTTGCCAGCGTCATCGGATCCGACGGGAACCTCCTGACCGTCATGACCGCTCCGTCGACCGACAGCGGCGGCAGCACGACGTTCACCCGTGCGCCGTCAGGCAGCCTCGTGTCTACGACGGGATTCGCCCTGTTTACTTCCCTTCCGGCAAGCCCGACTATTCTCTGGATAATGTCCTCCAGAGTCTTTTCGTTCTCGAATCTCACTCCGCACGGCTCGACGCGCCCGCCGCGCTCGACGAACACCCTGTCCGCGCCGTTGACCATGATCTCAGTGATCTCCGGGTCCTCGAGCAGCGGGTCTAGCGGTCCGAATCCGCGCATGCTCCCGAAGATCCCCGACGCCAGCGCGCTTATCTCCTTCGGGGAGAGTTTCAGGGCTATCTCGGGGCACGCCCTCAGTTCCTTTTCTATCCTCTCCCCGAGTTCGGAGTCGGACAGCGATACCGTGGCGCTCTTCAGATCCTCCCTTATCCCGGCCGCCGCGCGCGCGACCGCATCAGACCCCGCGGGGGCCGCGGACTTATCTTTTGTCAGTTCCATAATGTCAGTGCCTCAAGCGCTTCGCGCGACGCCGACGCCACGCGGCGGTAGAGATCTGGACCTCCTCCGAGTCTGACTGTCTCAGCCGCCGCACGTCCGCCCGCCGCTCCTCCGACGGACCTGCTTTTGTTTATCAGAGTGCGTATCTTTCCTTCGAGCGGGACGCCGGACATCATCTCCGCGTCGCGCAGAGCCCTTTTCGCCTCTCCCAGCAGCCGCTCCGGATCTCTGCCTTCTTCGGCGACGAGAACGATGACGTCGCAGATCCCGAACAATGCTCTCTCCCTTGCCCCGAATGCCGCCGGCAGGTCGACCGCGACCGTCCCGAACATCTCCGAAAGAGTCCCGACGAGCAGCGACGTCTCGTCGGGGCCGAGGCTGTCGAGATCGGCCGGCCTCTGCGCGCTCCCTACCGTGAACGCTCCGCTTCCTCCCGGATCGGGGCTCACGCAGCCCTCGAGCCTTGACACAAGGTCCCCGCCGTGTTTCGAGAGCAGCGCGAAGATCATGTCGGTAAGCCCGCACCCGCCGGCCGGTTCGGGCATTCCGCTGCCTCCGCGCAGCGGGTCGAGCGACAGCCACAGGCTGCGCACCCCTGAACGCGCCGCCGAGCGGGCGGCCGCCGCGGCGGATACCGTCGTCGCTCCGGCGCCTCCCGACACCGGCATGAAGAGAACGCAGCTTCCCTTTTTGCCGCCCGCGGCAGAACCTGCCGCGGCGTTTCCGGCCGACTCCCTGACGAAGAGCCTGTATATCTCCTCTGTTCCCGCATATTTGTATACCGCCGGTATCCCGGGGAAGCCGGCCTCTTCCCGCTGTTCGCTCAGGATACAGACACCGCGGCTTCCACCCGGATCCCCGGATCCCGCTATCGTCCCGAAAAACGCCGGATCGGCCGCCACGAGCGTCCCGCGGCGCTTCTCCGCCCTGAGGCTCTCCTCCGCCGCCTCCGGCGACGCGAATGCGCTTATCTCGCATTCGCCCGGATGCTTTCTCTCGAGCGAAGACGCAAGCCTCGCGGCAAAGCCGCCGTCCTCAGTGATCAGGATTATTTTTCTTCTCAATTCAGCCTCCGATCCCGTTATGCCGGTGAATGAGGTACGCGGTACCGCGGTAGCGGCGGTCCGGATTCGGGGACATCGCGAGCGAAAGGTATTTTTCGGCTTCCGGCCCGGCCTTCGCGGTCCCGCTTCCGAACACCAGCGGGTCGCTTCCGCCTCCCGCGATGCGCGACGTCCTCGCGGGCGCGTCGGGCGGGATCTTTCCGGTGAGCAGATACCAGCACACCGCCGCGAGCGAATAGCTGTCGGAAGCGCTCATAAAAGTTCCGGCGCATGCGTTCCCGGCGTGTGATACGCCCGTCCTGTCAGGATAGTACGCCTCCGGAGGTGAAAAACCGGGCGTGATGCTCCCGAACCCGCAAAGCCTTCTGGGGAAATGGATCGCCGCGGGGTACAGAAGACGGAATCCCTCCCTTGTGACGACGAGCGTCGACGGACCGACGTTCCCGAAGCCGGGGATCTCCCCGTCCGGGACGGCGCGGACACATTCCTCCCGGGCGACCCTGCAGAGAAAAGCGGCGACGCCGGTCAGCGCCTCGCATATCTCCGGCCACCCGAGCCTGCCCGCCGTCCCGGGAGAATCGCGGAGGAGCTTCCCCTCCGGCTTTTTACAGACATAATAGACCGTCCCGTTTTCACTGAAGACGTCGGTGATGCCCGCGAATCCCGGAACGCTTCCGAATGACGCGTATCTCTGCATGGCGCTCCCGGCGGCCGATACGCCGTCGCGGAAATCGGGTTCCGAACTTATGAGCGTGTATCCGTCGGGCGCACGCGAACATCTGCCTCTCGGCATGTATTCGCAGACCGACACCTCCGTATCCAGGGAAAGGTCTTCGGCTTCGTATTCTAGGCAGGCCCCGGCTCGTCTGCAGCCGGGTCTTAACGTATACCTGCCCCGTAGAATGGTCCCGGGCGGCAGCGCGCCGCTCTGTCCGGGCAATATGAGCCCGGAAGCGGGCGCCGGACTCCCGGCGCGTTCCCGCTGACGGCCCGGGGCATCGACTGAAGAGTTCTTCCCGCTCTTCCTCCCCTTCCGTTCCCCGCATCTGCCCGGGAAAGATGAGATATCGAGCCCTGACTCCGCCGCCGCCCCGGCGAGGGCGTCGCCGAACATCTCCGCGGAACCGAATCTGTCCTCGGGAGCATAGCTCATGGCCTTTTCAACAGTTCTTCTGATCTTCACGGGTATGCGGTCGCACTCTTCGCGCGAGAACAGCGTCGCGCCGGCCTCACCAGGCTGCGCATCGGGCGGTCTTCGCGCCGTCAGCGCCGCGAACAGAGTTGCGCCCAGCGAGTAGACGTCGCACAGCATCCGCTTTGACGAAGGAAGCGTCTGCCCCCCGGGCTGCGGAAGCATGCCGCGAAACCCCGGCAGCTTCTGCTTTTTGCACAGTTCGGGGGCCGAATACCCTTCCTTGAACACCGCGCCCGGCTCTCCGGAAAGGCCGGCGCGCAGTTCAGCCGCTCCGAAGTCAATCAGTTTTATTCCTTTATATCCCGGCGTCTCCGACGACTCCGCACGAATCCCGGCGGAAGGCCACGTGGCGCCGTTTCGGTTATCATTGACAAGAATGATGTTGTCCGGTGCTATATCGAGGTGGACTATCCCGCGCCGGTGAAGGCGCGAGACGATACGGCAGACTCCGTACACGGTCTCCGCCGCTTCGGCGGGCCCGGTACCGCCGCGTGATATCCTCGCGGCAAATGTCTCCCCCTCGATGTATTCCATAACGATATATGCCGTTCCGTTCTCGCTGAAACAGTCGTATATCTCGCAGCCCGCCTCGCCCGCGGCGGCGCAGGCCGCCGCGGCTTCGGACAGGAACTTTTTTCTGCGAAGAGAGAACTCTTCGCGGGAGCGCGGAGAAGTCGATTCGACGGTCAGCTCGTCACCGGAGCGCCCCACCATACCGGGCGGAAACAGCTCCTTGACGGCCACCGCAGAACCCCTCAAGGTATCGAAACCGCGGTAAACGATCCCGAAGCCCCCTTCTCCGGCTCCTGTTCCGACATAATACCTGCCGTGCAGCAGAGTTCCCGGACGCAGATGTCCCTCGGGCACGGGAAGACAGCCCACAGAGTTCCCGCATGCCGGACAGACATCGAAAATGTCCGGAAATTCCGCAAAACAATAGAAACATCTCCTCATAACATCGTCACTCCATGCTCCAGGAAAATTCATTGCCGCACAGCGGTACGAGACAATACTTACCACCTCCGATCTCGATCACGTCTCCGCGCTCGACGGCAGTATGGTGCAGGATGATCCTGTCCTTGCAGTAGACAAGACCGCTGCCTTCTCCGGCATCGACGTAAAATTTGCGTTCCCTTGGATCGTATATCACATATGCGTGTTTCGTTCCCGAAACGCGATCATCCAAACAAAGCGGGATATCGTTCGAAACAGATCTCCCTATCGAATTCCTTCCGGGGAGGATCTCGAAACTTTTCCCGAAATACGGTCCCGCGACGCCCACGAGCCAGCCCGCGAGCGGCTTCGTATTCCCGGCGTCGGACGGCACGAAGCCGAACATGCCGAGCGTCTTCCCGCAGACCGCCCCGACGCCGGGGCATGTCGCGGCGGCTCCCGGCGGGAGATCTCTCCGGCCCCGCGGTGCGCTCGCCGCCGGTATTTCTTCCGCCGGTATTTCTTCCGCCTGCTCTTCCGATTTCTCTTCCATTACTGTCTCTTCGGCGTCCGCGCTCTGCGTCTGGCGTCCTCCTCCGGCAGGTGACAGTGGAACACTCATCCTTTCCGGCGTTATGCTGAAGCTCACCGGCACGGCATTTCCTCCCTCGCGTTCTCCCGGCTCCGACAGAGCGTTACTGCCGAGCAGTTTCCTTATCTCAGATGGACTGAGTATCTCGGTCGGCTCGCATATGCTCTCGACGCATGATGCGGACGGCGCATCGCTCTCTTCAGCTGTCCGGCGTTTCTTTACTCTTCCGCTTCCCCTTCCGCGGGCTCCCGCGGCGGGTCTTTTCGGTGGATCCCCGGAGTCAGGTACGGACGCGGCGGGGATCCGCTCTTTTGCACCGCCGCTCCCGCAGTGGGGGCACGACGGATAGACATCGGCGTCGTAATAGTGGCCTTCCACACATCTCGTTACTTTCATTGCTGTTATCCCTTCCCGGATCCGTGACCTTCGAGGCAGCAGCCGGAAGTCTCCGGGCCCGGCTTTGTTAACATTTTGTTCATCTGCCCGTAATTATATCGCAACTTTTGCCACTTGTCAAGTGCTTTTTTGAACAAAAACCGAATTATTTTTTAACAGTTTGTTTCTGAGAAATTAATGCGAAATTCCGGAGAAATCAACTGTCACATACACCGTCCTTCCCCGGCGGTTTCCTGTTTTTTCGCTCCGGTGATCTTAACCGGAACAAAAAAACCGCGGCCAAAAACCGCGGTTTTTCTTTCTGATTTTTCTGTTATCCCGGAACGGATGACAGTGACCCGTCATCGCAGAGTCAATATCACGGAGGCGCGCC
>CADCPG010000208.1 GCA_902803255.1 uncultured Ruminococcus sp.
GGACGGTGCGCATGAGATACAAGAGCAGCGAAAAAATGAAAGAGATAGTCAGGGCCATAGAGGACCTGCGGCTGCGGGCGGACCGCGAACCGACCGTCGCGCAGATAGCGGCGGAGGTCGGCCTGGCCCCGAGCAGCGTCCATGCCTACCTTCACGAGATGGAGGAGAAGGGCATCGTATCCTACCGCGGGAGGCGGCCGGAGACCGGGCGGACGCGCCTGTTCGACGGCGAAACGTCGGTCGCGGCCGTCGTCGGCTCGGTGAAATGCGGCGATCCGGAGCTCGAGGAGGCCGAGGTGCTCGGGTACGTCAGGCTGCCGCAGTCGATCTTCGGAAAGAAAAACTTCTATATACTCCACGCCAGAGGCGACTCGATGGAGGATGCCGGCATAAACGACGGCGACGTGATAGTTGTCGAGAACACGCCCGAGGCGGGCCGCGGGGACATCGTGGTGGCCATGACGGGCGACGGCGAGAACACGCTCAAGCGCTTCGAGGGGCTCGACGCGAAGTCCGGCCGGGCGGTGCTGAGATTCGAGAACGAGGCCGTCTATCCGGGCAAAACGATAGAAGTCGACCGGCTGATGATACAGGGAGTGTGCAGGTTCGTCATCAAGGCGGTCTGAGCGCGGCCTCCGGACCACGGAGCACGCACGTCCGGCCCGGTGCAGGGCGGGGCGGAACGATCTTATCCCGTATGAAGGGAGGCGGAGAAGTTGGATGAGCGGATATACGCCGCGATAGATCTGAAATCGTTTTACGCGTCGGTCGAATGCGTCGCGCGCGGGCTCGACCCGCTCAACACCAACCTCGTGGTGGCCGACGAGACGCGCACTGCCAAGACCATCTGCCTCGCCGTTTCGCCGTCGCTCAAGGCCTGCGGCATCCCCGGACGACCGAGGCTCTTCGAGGCCCAGGCGAAGCTGAAGGAAGTGAACGCGAAAAGACGCGCCGCCAACGGAGGGCGGCCGCTGCGCCGGAAGTCGTGGGTGGCGTCTGAACTCGCGGCCGACCGCACGCTCGAGGCGGATTTTATCATCGCGCCGCCGCGTATGGCAAAATACATGGAGGTCAGCTCCGAGATATACGCCGTCTATCTCCGGCGCATCGCGCCCGAGGACATACACATATACTCGGTGGACGAGGTGTTCATCGATCTGACCGACTACCTGAAACTGTACAGGACCGACGCCCGTACTCTCACCGTTACGCTGGTGCGGGACGTCCTCGCTGCCACCGGGATCACCGCGACGGCCGGGATCGGCACGAATATGTACCTCGCCAAGGTCGCGATGGACATCGTGGCGAAGCACATGCCGGCCGACAGCGACGGCGTGCGCATCGCCGGGCTCGACGAGATGAGCTACCGGCGCGAGCTCTGGACCCACCGGCCGCTGACCGACTTCTGGCGCGTCGGCGGCGGATACGCCGCGAGGCTCGGCGCGATGGGCCTCTTCACCATGGGCGATATCGCCCGGCAGTCGGTGACCGACGAGGAGCGGCTCTACCGCGAGTTCGGCGTGAACGCGGAGCTGCTGATCGACCACGCCTGGGGCTGGGAGCCGGCCCGGATCTCTGACATACGCGCCTACCGGCCCGAGAACAGCAGCCTGAGCTCGGGGCAGGTGCTCAAGCATCCGTACACCTTTGAGAAGGGCAGACTGGTCGCCAGGGAGATGACGGATCTGCTGGCGCTCGATCTTGTCGAGAAGAAGCTCGTGACCGACCAGATGGTGCTGACCGTCGGATACGACGTCGAGAGCCTGGCGCCGGACCGCCACTACTCCGGGCAGACCGAGACCGACCGCTACGGCCGCAGAGTGCCGAAGCAGGCGCACGGATCGATAAACATCGGGCGGTTCACGTCATCGTCGAGGCTGATAACCGGGGCCGTGATGAAGCTGTACGACCGGATCACCGACAGAGACCTGCTGGTGCGCCGGATGTACGTCGTGGCAAACCACGTAAAGGACGAATCGTCCGCCGGAGAGACCGCGGAAGCGCCCGAGCAGCTCGACATATTCACCGACTACGGAAGGCTCGAGGCCGAGCGCGAGAAGGAAAACGCCGCCCTCGAAAAGGAGAAGCGGCTGCAGCTGGCGACGATAGAGATAAAAAAACGCTTCGGCAGGAACGCGGTGCTGAAGGGGATGAACCTCGAGGAGGGTGCCACGGCGGTCGAGCGCAACGGGCAGGTCGGAGGTCATCATGCCTGACCCGGGAGTTCCGTACGGGGATATAATCTCGATGCCTCACCACGTATCGCCGAGGCACCCGAGGATGACGCTTATCGGGCGGTCGGCGCAGTTTGCGCCGTTCGCCGCGCTGCGCGGCTATTCGGATACGGTGGCCGAACGCGTCCGGGCGACATGCCCCGCGCCCGATCCGGGCGAATACGAGACCGCGGAACTTGACCGGCGGCTCCGGGCGGTACTTGCCGACGCCGGCGGGGAGGAGTACACGCTGCTGTATTTCAGGCCCGACGGCGTAAAACCCGGCGGTTCTTATTTCCTGAAGACCGGCCGGATACGCGGGTTCGACGCCTCTGACGGCTGCATCGTATTTTACGACCGCGAAAAAATACCCGTCTCGCGTGTCTGCGGCGTGGCCGGCGGACAGTTCGACGGGTTCATATGACAGAGGGCCGCGCTCAGCCGCGGCCTTTTTCCGGCGCACCGCGGCCGGATCCTGCCGGTGTGATCCTTGCGGCATCCGTAGACTCTTCCGAAGCCGCGACTTCCGCAGCGACCGTGTCAGTCATTTCGGAAAAACCTCCGAGGGTGGCGAAGGGGGCGAACTGCGCGCCTCTGGCCTCCGCGCTCATGCGCGGATGCTTCTCCGACACGTGGTGAGGCATTTTTATTATATCCGCATAGAGGATCTCTGCGTCGGTCGCGCCGTTCCCGGCGTTTCCCCGCCGCGGCTCCGTTCCGGGCGCGCCGCCCGCGTCCGGCAGAGCGTTTCCGTTTATGTACTGCTTCATTATCAGTCGTCGGTCCTCCGTAAGTGATGCCGTGCCGCCGGCGCCGCGGGATGATCCTGTGTCCGCCGCGCCGGTACGGGAGTGCTATAACTATTATACCCCGTATTTGAATATTTTACAAGAAAAAACCGGTCGCGCCGCGTTCCGGGGCGCGGCGGCATCATTCCGTGTCTATTGACAAACAGTGCAAAAAATAGTATAATAACACCCGATTTGACCGGTACGCAAGACGGAGGGTATTAATTTGGAAATATATATCATCAGGCACGGCGAAACGCGTCTCAATAAACAGAACGTCCTGCAGGGCTGGACCGACGAACCGCTCGACGAGACGGGCGTCGAACTTGCCGCTAAGACCGGGCGCGCCATGCGCGGGATCCGGTTCGACGTCTGCTACGTCAGCCCGCTGGTCAGGGCCC
>CADCPG010000209.1 GCA_902803255.1 uncultured Ruminococcus sp.
CGCAGTACTCCATTATCTTTCCGACTCCGCCCTTGACCGACAGTCTGCGCAGGACCTCGAGGATGACGTCCTTCGCCGATACCCATTCGGGCAGGCTTCCGGTGAGTTCGATCCGGACGATCTTCGGCATATTGATATAGTATGTTCCGCCTCCCATCGCGACTGCCACGTCGAGGCCTCCCGCGCCGAACGCCAGCATACCCAGGCCTCCTGCCGTAGGTGTGTGGCTGTCGGAGCCGATAAGGGTCTTTCCGGGTATCCCGAAGCGCTCGAGGTGCACCTGATGGCAGATGCCGTTGCCCGGGCGCGAAAAGATAAGCCCGTACTTCCTTGCCGCGGACTGTATGAAACGGTGGTCGTCGGCGTTCTCAAATCCGGTCTGGAGGGTGTTGTGATCGATATAGGCGACCGACAGCTCGGTCCTAACCCTCGGTATCTTCATAGCCTCGAATTCGAGATAGGCCATAGTACCGGTGGCGTCCTGAGTAAGGGTCTGGTCGATCTTGAGACCGATCTCTTCGCCGGTCTTCTTCATATCTCCCGAGACGAGATGCGCCGCTATCAGCTTCTGTGCGACTCCGAGTCCCATCTGTCAGTTCTTCCTTTCGTCGAGCGGTACGTATTCAACGCTCTTAGTGAGCGGTCTGTACGCCGGTCTCATGATCCTGTGGCAGGTCTGGATCTCCTCGAGCCTGTGGGCGCACCAACCCGCCATCCTCGAGACCGCGAACAGCGGCGTAAAGAGCTCCCTGGGGATGCCGAGCATGCGGTATACGAGGCCCGAGTACATATCGACGTTTGCGCAGATGCCGGTATCGTCTATCATCTTCGCGTTGAGGATCGAAGGCGACAGTCTCTCGACCGCGTCGAGAAGGGTGAAATCGTCTCTGAATCCCTTTTCGTCGACCAGCTTCTCCGCCTCGCGCTTGAGTATGACTGCGCGGGGGTCGCTCTTGGTGTATACGGCATGTCCCATGCCGTAGATGAGGCCGGTACCGTCGCCCGCCTCGCGGTTGAATATTTTAACAAGATAATTGCGGATCTCGTCGTCGTCGCGGATGTCACGCACATGTTCCTTTATGTCGTCGAGCATGTCGCAGACCTTCAGATTGGCTCCGCCGTGTCTCGGCCCCTTGAGAGCCCCGATGGCGGCGGAGATCGCCGAGTAGATGTCGGTGCCCGAAGATGTGACAGCTCTGCAGACGAAGGCGGAGTTGTTGCCTCCGCCGTGCTCGGCGTGGAGGATCATGCAGCGGTCGAGGAGCAGCGCCTCCTCGTGCGTGAACTGCCTGTCGGCGCGCAGCGTCGAAAGAATGTTCTCGGCGGTCGACAGACCGGCGAGCGGCATGTGCAGGAACATGCTCTCATAGTCGAAGGCGCGACGCTTGGCCTGATACGCGGCGACCATCATGACCGGCAGCCTGCCTATGAGCTCCATCGACTGGCGGAGCGAATTTACCTCGCTCGTGTTGTCAGGGTCCTCGTCATAGGCATAGAGCGAGAGCACAGACCTCGCGAGCTTGTTCATTATGTCGCGGCAGGGGTTGCGCATTATGACGTCATCGATGAAATCGTTCGGTATCTGGCGGCATTTCTGGATCAGCCGGCTGTAGAGCTCGAGGTCGTCGCGCGTGGGAAGCTCGCCGAAAAGCAGCAGCCACGAGGCTTCGTCGTATCCGAACCTGTCTTCCTTCGAGCAGGCACCGACGATATCCGCGACGTTCACGCCGCGGTAAAAGAGCTCGCCGTCGACCGGCACCCGTTCGTATTCGTTTATGAGATATCCGTGAACGTTGCTGATCCTGGTGATGCCGGCGACGATGCCGGTGCCGTCGGCGTTGCGCAGGCCACGCTTGGCGTTGGACATCGTATAGAGCTTGGCGTCGAATTCCCCGTCCGGATTGTATCTGTCGGCGAGATACTTGAATTCCTTTTCGATATCCACTGTCTGATAGTTCATTGTCGTTACACTTTCCCTTTCCGTTCTCCCGCGATCGCTTTCTTTCCTCATTGTAAAAGGCTGTCGCTGCCGGGCTGCGGATATAATGCAATATTATACCACAATGCTGCCTGTGCGTCAATATGAAAAAGCGATTTTTGAAGGAAAAAGCGGATGAAAATTCATTTTTTTCGTGAAATTCCGGTGCAAACGGCAAAATTCCCGATCATTTGGCGGCGATGATGAACACGGCACGGCCGTAAAAATTCACTTAAAGCCAAAAAAGCGGACGGATATGCACATCCGTCCGCATGACGTCAATCGACGTCCTCGTATATCCTTTCGGGAGGGACTTCGAGCATCTCGGGGTGCTCTACGTACCTTCTGAAGATCTTGAATGCCGATGCGAAATAGTGTCCGTCGCAGATACGCTCGTCGGTCACGACCTTGAGTTCGATATACCTGTGCTTCGAAAGGTTGCCCTTCCTGTCGTACTCGAAAGCCACCTTCTTCATCCCGTAGGAGATAAAGACGGGCAGGTTCCCGAAGTCGTAGATGTGGTGGTAGATCGGGTTAATCCCGAGCGACCCCATGCTCGTGATGATCATCGAACCGTAGAACGGAAGGACCTCGAGCAGCGACTTCGGCATGATACCGTGGTAGTCGAGCCAGTTGAGCAGCCATACGAGGAAGCGCAGCATGAACCTCGGCATGACATTGAAGAGCTTGCAGACTTTGTCGAAGCTCGTCGGATTGTCGAGCGAGGCGATCGCCTCCTGGGCCGTGGTGTTGAATTTCTCATACACCGTGTCGAGGGTGTCGGTCGGATTGAATTTGACCTTTATGAGAGTTTCGGGGGCGTTGAGCGCCATCTCCTTCTTGACCGTCATGACAAACACGATCTCGTTTCTGGCGAATATCCGCTGACCGCTGACGAAGCGGTTGATACCCGGCCGCTCGGCGACCGTCCGCAGATACGAAGCGAGGATAACGTGGAGGATCGTGAAGTGCGTCATTCCCTCTCTGGCTTTTTTTCTGCAGAGATCTTCGGCACGTCCTACATCGATACGGTCATAAAAGGTGTTCAGCGCGTCACTGCGTCTCGCCATAATGAACGGCATGAGCTTGTGCATAGGCTCAAGCGAACGGAGTCTGCGTCCGTCCGACCGGTCACCGAGACGTCTTTTACGTTTGCGGTAGGCAAGCGGATTCTCCTCGGCCGTCTTCTCCGCTTCCGCGGTCAGTTCGGCCTTTGCCTCCCGTGTAGTGACATCGTTTTCGTTTTCCATTGTGTCACCGCCTTTCATGAATTTAACGTATTATACTCCAAAACCGTTCATAAATCAAGTATTTCTTGCCTTATCATGCAAATTGTGATATAATTCTAAAGAAAAGTATCATGGAGGAGATCGCGCAGATTTGAAAACTGTCGAAATCTATACCGACGGCTCGAGTCTCGGCAATCCCGGACCCGGGGGCTGGGCGTGCATACTCGCGGTACCGGGTGCCGAAAAGGTCATGGCCGGCGGCGAAGCCGAGACCACCAACAACCGGATGGAACTCACCGCCGCGATCCGCGCGCTCGAGGCTCTGAAAGAACCGTGCGAAGCCGTCATACACACAGATTCGAAATACCTGGCGGATTCGATAATGCTCGGATGGGCCGAGAGATGGAAACGCAACGGATGGAAGAGAGCCGACAGGTCACCCGCGCTGAACACCGACCTCTGGGACAGGCTGCTCTCTCTCAGCTCCTCCCACAGCGTGAGATTCGTGTGGGTGAAGGGCCACGACGGAAACTCCCTCAACGAGCGCTGCGACATGATCGCCCGGTCGTATGCCGCCGCCTTCGTGAAAAAGAAATGACAAATCACAGATAATGAAAACAACGGAATGAAAAGAACTGTAAGTATCATAAGGATCGCCGCGGCCGTCATCGCGATAGCCGCACTCATACCTCTTGCGTCGTGCAAACTGCATATCAACATCAATCCGGGAAGTCATCCGTCTGACACGTCTGCGTCCTCCGGCGCCCTGACGGACGCGCCCGGCGGGTCTTTGGCTCCCGGGAGTACGGGATCGCCTTCAGGTACGTCGGAACCGGCCGTTACAACGTCGCCGGCAGTCACGACGTCTCCGGCAGTCACTACATCTCCGGCAGTTACAACGTCTCCGGCGGTCACGACATCGCCTTCCGTGACCACCGCGACGCCTCATACGGACCTCGCTCCGATCTCGGGCAGATTTTCTAAAAACGTCGATCCGAACGGATACCTGAAGCTCATACTCGATTACGAGACGCTCAACCGCGACAACGACGGGATGAAGATCCGCTTCACCGTAAAACTCAGCTGCTATTCTATTTTAATAGGAAAAAGGACCTCGACGATCACCGTCGGCGGAGTCACCCGTAAATACTACACAGACGAAGCC
>CADCPG010000210.1 GCA_902803255.1 uncultured Ruminococcus sp.
CCGTCGGAGACGCGCAGCGAGACGTCCTTGAGCAGCTCGCGGTAGAGCCTGTCGCGGATCTGCCTCGAGGTGACGTATTTGCCCTCGCGGCCGGCGAACGGACTGTCGTTGACCGAGAAGGTCATCTCGAGGGTGGGCTCGCTGACCTTGACGAACTCGAGCGGCTCGGGGGCTGACGCAGCGCACACGGTGTCGCCTATCGTGATGTCGGAGGCGCCCGAGAAGGCGACGATATCGCCTACGGTCGCCGATTCTACGGGTATCCTCTGAAGTCCGTCGATCTGGTAGAGCGACACCACTTTCGCACGGCGGGGCCGCTCGTTCGAGTGCCAGTTGCAGATCGATACATCCATGTTCTGACGGAGCACTCCGCGCTCGATCCGTCCGATGCCGATCCTGCCGACGTAATCGTTGTAGTCGATCGACGACACCAGCATCTGCAGGTCGCCGTCCGCGTCGCCCTCGGGGGCGGGGATATAGTCGAGGATCGTGTCGAAGAGCGGCTTCAGGTCGGTGCCGGCCTCGTCGGGGGAGAGCGACGCCGTGCCGGCTCTGCCCGAGCAGAAGAGCATGGGGCTGTCGAGCTGGGCGTCGGTGGCGTTGAGGTCGATCAGAAGCTCGAGGACCTCGTCCACGACCTCGTATATCCTGGCGTCGGGCTTGTCGATCTTGTTGATGACGACTATGATCGGATGATTGAGCTCGAGCGCCCGCTGGAGCACGAATCTCGTCTGGGGCATGGGGCCTTCGGCCGCGTCGACGAGCAGCAGGACTCCGTTGACCATCTTCAGAACGCGCTCGACCTCGCCTCCGAAGTCGGCGTGCCCGGGGGTATCGACGATATTGATCTTTACATCTTTATAGTGTACGGCGGTGTTCTTCGCGAGGATGGTGATCCCGCGCTCCCGCTCGATG
Source organism: uncultured Ruminococcus sp. (assembly GCA_902803255.1). Lineage (GTDB taxonomy): Bacteria > Bacillota > Clostridia > Oscillospirales > CAG-272 > CAG-390. The sequence goes on from CADCPG010000210.1 coordinate 916, forward strand.
TCCCCCGAGTCCATGACGCAGGTGACAGTCTCCTGATTGTCTCTGAATATGCCGCCCTGCTTGAGCATCTCGTCGACCAGAGTGGTCTTACCGTGGTCGACATGGGCGATTATAGCGATATTCCGAAGATCGTCTCTTTTTACTCTCATTTCCTAGCCTTTCGTACGCAAACACGTGAAACGTTTCATGAAAAATACATTATATTATATCACATTTTGCGCGGAAATGGAAGGAAAAGCTGCATAGCGGTCAAAAAAAGGCCTTTCCGCGGCGCGGGGCGGCAATTCTGCCGCCCCGCGCGACGGAAAGGTCTGTATTTACCCGCGGGACACGGACCGTCACATTGAGTGCAGTCCGCGCCGGGGGTGTCATTTCTTCCTGTAGCGTTTCCCGGTCTGTTCGAGATAGACCGCCATGGCCTGGGTCCAGTCGGTCTGTATGATGTCGTAGCCGCGGTCGGCGAGCCAGCCCCACCCGTAGTCGGGCGAGACGGTGAAGGAGGTGTCGTCGGAATGACCGCCCGCGAGCTGGGTCCTGTAGTTGTATATGATCGCGTTGGCCCAGACGAGCTTCCCGTCGGCATGGAGCCTGTCGATGAACTCACGGGTGCCGACGCCCTCGTTCTCGTCCTTGAATACGACCTCGGCTCCGACGTAGTTGATGTTTCTGGCCTTCAGCTCCTCGTGGACTCCGCCTTCCTCTTTCAATATAGGAAGGAAGCAGACCTCGGGGGCGTATTCCTCGACGATGTCGAACAGCTCCTTCTTTGGGGAGGACTTGACGACTATCTGGTCGAGCATCCCGTGCGCCTTTATGGCGTCGGCGATCTCCTTCGGGTTCTCCCAGAACTTGTCGACGTTGATGTAGCAGCGGCCCTTGAAGCGGTCGAGGACCTCGTCGAAGGTGCAAAGCGGGAACTGGGTGAAGTCGCGGTCGTAGTTGACGTAGCGGAGCCGGCGGATCTGTTCGTCGGTCAGCTGCCAGATCGAAGTCATCCCCTCGGGGCCGGAGTAGTTGAGGTGTCTCTGCTCCATCTTGGGGTGGAGGATCCAGAGGGTGCCCTCGGCGCTCTTGCTGACGTCGACTTCTATCATGTCGGCGCCGTGCGAGACCGCTATCTCGTATGCCGTTATGGTGTTGCAGGGTATGTTGCCGCCGGACTCGCCGCGGTGCGCGGCTATGATGATCCGCTCGGAGGCGTCGCGTCTCAGATCGAATGACATTTTCATTTATCCTTTCTTCCGTTATAATGCAAGGATCAGCTCTTGATCTGCTGTTTTTTGAAGATTCCGAACGACAGCACCGCGAAGACCGCGGTGATCGCCGACATCCAGATGATGCCGGTGACGAGGCTGAAGTCGGAGCCGGAGACCGTCCCGCCGAGTATCTCTTTGGCGAGCGCGCCGGTCGTTATGCCTGAGATGCCCGGCCCGCCGCCCTGTATGAACCGGTCGAGCGGAGTCCCTGTGAATACCGACAGATCGGAATAGGGAAGAGGAGTATAAGCTATGAATTTTATACCCTCGGAGTAGGCGACGAAGCATATCATCTGCATAGCGGACATGAAATAGTTGAGGATGAGCGGCAGCGCGATCGCGAGCGGAGTCTTCCTCACCGCGACCGACAGCATGAACGCCAGCGATACGGCGGGCAGGAGCGACAGGACGTCGATGAAGAGCAGGGCGATGTCCGAGAGTATGAAGACGACTCCGAACGGTCTGCCGAAGGCGTAGTAGAGGTCGGACCTGAACAAGTCCCCGAATCCGTGGAGCAGCGCGTCCATGACGAATGTGACGGCGAAGGCCGCAGCCAGCATCGCGCCCCAGACGATGAGGATCGCGAGGATCTTGGAGGCGAGGATGGCGGTGCGTTTGCGGGGCCTTATGAGCAGCAGCCTTATCGTACCGCTGCCGTGCTCGGAGGCCACGCTCGTGCCGGCAATGACGGTCACGATCAGCGCGGA
>CADCPG010000211.1 GCA_902803255.1 uncultured Ruminococcus sp.
ACGTCATCCCGCCCGACGTGAGGGTCGTCACCGACACGACGGTATCGCCCGCCTTAAGCTCGAGCTCCCGGTCGAGCTTCAGAAGATAGTACCCCTCGTCATCGAAGCTTCCCGACGCCACCGCGTCAGGTTCCCGCGCGAGGATGTCCGAAAGGCCGCCTTTTGCAGCCCAGACCCTGATATGCGCCTCAGTGCCGAGCTTCGACGTGTAGAAACCCGCTTCGGAGACCGTCATGCTATCAGCGGCGGTATATACGCTCACCGCGGCGATATCACTCCCGACTGCCGCCCCGGTGCTCCCCGACAGGGAGGCCGTCTCGGCGTGCGACAGGACGGCAAAATCCTCCGCGGCAATTCCGGTCCTGACCGACGCCGCGTAGTAGCTGTCGCCGAACGACGTTTCGTATGACACCCAGGCGTATCCGCCGTCGCCCCAGCCTTCGCCCCAGGTGTTCTTCACCCTGAACGCGCCGGTGCCGGAGCCTGCGGCCCTGCCGTCGTCCCAGCCCACGATGAGCATCGCGTGGCCGTATTTTGAGTTGTCGTACCTGTCGAAAGTCGCGACTCCCGTGGCGCTGTCGTAGGCGCTTCCCGGCTGGGCGACGATGCCCACCGCGCCGAATTCGGCGACCCACGTTTTGATCTTCCGGACGGCCTCCTCGCGGGTGCCGTAAGAAAAGCGCGACGTCCGGTATTCGTCCACGTATCCCGAGCTCTGATACAGCCCCGCCGGGGGCATCGCGGCGGCCGCGGCCACAGATCCTATGTCGGACTGGTATCTGATGCCCTTCCCGGCCGCCCCGGCGATCAGCGCGTAGTCGGTCCCGCCTGTGCAGTCGTACCAGCTGCGGCCGCCGGAGTTTCTGTGCTCAAGTCCGTCGTATTCCGCCCGCGCGATGACGGCGGGAGAGAAGACGGTCCTCCCGCCCGGCGCGTATCCGCGCACCGCCGCGTTTATCGACAGCAGGTCGGCGCACGAGTAAGCCCAGCACAGCGGTTTGTTCTTCTGGTCGAGCACCGGAGTGACGGCCGGAGTGATGTATTTCGCCGGCAGGGCGGCTGCGCAGACCGGGCTGATGACAGCCGCCGGCTGCGGGCAGAAGGCGAAGGCGAATATCACGCACGCGGCGATGATGCGGGCCGGTATTGCAAAAATACGGTTTCTCATTTTCCTTTTTCCGGGAAACACTTGACATTCCGCCGGAAGTGTGTTATAATAAATACGAATTAACCAATTGGCTGATTTAAAGCCTTCGTAAAGATTCGGCGGTGGTAGTTTATTGAGGATAATCTACGGCAACAAAAGGGTAGAACGTTATTTTGATGACTACGGCGAAATGAAGAAAAAGATCGAATTCGCCTGGGTAAAAGCCGTAAAAAAACACATAGACAGACTCAAAGCTTCCGATACATTCGGAATCTTTTTAAAACTCGGCCTGGGTCAGCCGGAACCTTTAAAAGGCAGCCGTTCCGGCAGTTATTCACTTCGAATAACGGGGAACGTCAGGCTGATAATTCGGCCCGGCGGCAATGAAAACGATGTACTGTTATGCAACGAAATCACGATAGAAGGACTGGTCGATTATCATGGCGGAAAAGAGACATGGTATATCCCGTGACCTGATAATACATCCGGGAGAAACTATAGCGGATATGATAGAAACACGCGATCTGACGCAAAAGGAGCTTGCTCACAGGGCGGGCGTTTCCGAAGCGTTTCTGAGCGACGTGATCCGCGGAAAAAAAGATATATCCAAAAGCCTGGCGCTGGGTCTTGAGTATGCCCTGGACGTTCCCAGATCATTCTGGCTGAACCTGCAGGCAAATTACGACGCCGAGCTTCTCGCAGCCGGTGAAGAGGAGGCCGTTCGAGAGGAAGAGAAAGAAGTATACGGAAGGCTCCACGAGATCGTTTCGTTTCTCAAGAAAAAGGGGCTCGTCGCTTCGGAAGCAGGTACTGAGAGAAAAATAATCATCCTGCGAAAGATACTCCGCGTAAGCGATCTTACAGATCTCAATAAACTGGTCCCTGCCGGAGCTTTCAGGATCTCCGGCAGCTCTATAGTCGATCCATACGTATTCGGCGCCTGGCTCTGCCTGTGCAAACGCGGAGACGATTGCCACCTGAAGACGGCATACGTCCCCGAAAAAGCCGGTCAGCTCGTGACGGACATCAAAAAAATAATGTGCGAAGATCTCTCCGATCCTCAAAGACCGCTGCACTGTCTGCTGTCCGGATACGGCATCAATTTCAGCCTTATGCGCAACTTCAGGGGAGCACCGGTACACGGTTATATCGAACGCAAGGGGAACGACACGTACCGCATGATACTGACTCTCCGCGGTTCATTTGCCGATATATTCTGGTTCTCGCTCTTTCATGAACTCGGACATATAGTCAACGGAGATCTGAAGTCCCCGTACGATTACATCGACGTTCACGGTGAAAGCAATGATCAGAGAGAGGCCGCCGCGGACCGCTTTGCGGAAGACGCAATGATCGACCGCGATGCCTACAACGACTTCGCCTGCATGCACAACGGCAGTATCAAACTCTCCGACATAGAAGGATTCGCCGGATTCCAGGGCGTGCCGCCGTGTATAGTCATAGGCAGACTCCAGAACGACGGAATAATACCCTGGGAAACGTTTGCCAAATACAGAACAAGATACAAGTGGTCGGAATCCTGAAGATCCCGCTTGCTCATTCAAATGTCCCGGAAGCGAAATTACCGTCGCTTCCGGGGTCTTTTTTACCCGGCTTGCCCTGAGACGCCGGTTTCTCTCCGCCTCATGATCTCCTCGCATACGCGGAGATCCTCAGGGGTGTTGACGCCGCGCAGGTCGTCTCCGTCTGCCGTCATGCGGGTCTCGACGGTCCACCCTCTGCGCGCCATGAGCTCGGGGACTTCGGTGAGATAGTATTCGTGCTGCGCGTTGTCGCGGTCGACCTCGCCCAGCACTGCGAACAGCTTCCTGCTGTCGAATGCGATGACGCCAGAGAAGAGCTCGCGGATCTTCGCCTGTTCGGGGGTGCAGTCGCGGCCTTCCACGACGGCCCTGAACCGCCCTTCGCCGTCCCTGACTATCCTCGCCCACATGTCGAGCTCGGGGTTCTCCGCCGTCATGAGGACGCACGCCGCGCCCGACGCGGCGCGGTATTCGCAAAGCTCC
>CADCPG010000212.1 GCA_902803255.1 uncultured Ruminococcus sp.
AGTCCGGTCGCGCCCTCGACCGACAGGAGCGCCGCGTGCTTTCCGGCCGCGAACGCGGCCTCGATCTCGGGATAGGTCCTCACCTGGACTATCCGGTCTCTTTCCTTGTTCATCGCGACCGAGAAGAGCCCGAAATAGCGCATGGCGCGCTTGTATGAGGCTTTCGCGTCCTCTTCAGGCCAGCCGCAGAAGGCGGCTACGAACTGAAGCTGCGGGTGTTTGCGGCTGAAATTGTACGGATTGACGAGCAGACTCTCGCCGTACTCGGTCTTCTGTATGCTGTCGCAGTGCGAGTCGATAACGTAAAACATTTGTTTTCCTTTCGCTCAATGACGGAACGCGACGTCCGAGTAGATTGGGTAGTGGTCGGAACAGAATTTGGAAATATTGTCGATGATTATGTGATAGCGGAGGGTGCGCAGGCGGGTGTCGCACAGCACGTGGTCGATCGGAGTCGACGATGAGGTCGTGATGCTGCCCGGATCGTGGTATGAACCGTTGTTTACCACGCAGGCCGTGCTGTCGGAGAAGCCGTCGGTGAATCCGGCTTTGATGATGGTGTTGTAAGGCAGGTCGCCCCTGTGCGCGTAGAGGTCGCCGGTCACGACGAAGGGGATGTCGCCGTACTTCTGCCTGACAGACGCGATGCACGCGACGGTGTCCTCGCCGAAATTGCCCTCTGACATCGCTCCGTAGTGGTTGCCGCAGACCCCGAGAAGGTCGCCCGCCGGCGTCTTCACGACGCACCAGGAGATCGAGTGGATCCACCATTTTTCGGAGGTGTAGCGGAAGCCCGACGCGACGAGCTCGAGCCCCGAGGCCTTCCTGATCGCGATCGGAGTGGCGCACACGTGCTGCTGCAGCTTCTCGAGGCTGTTGACGTATCCGGTGTAGTCGCCGTTCCATATGTCCTCGTATTCGGGGTAGATCAGGTCATATGAAAGGGCAAGGAGCCCGGCGAGGTTTTCGCCCAGTGTGCCGTAAAACTCGTTGAATGAGATCACGTCGGGCATGAAGAGGTCGAAGATGTCGTTCCAGAGCCGCGCGCGGTCGGAGTAGACCATCACCTTGGTGTCGGTCCAGAGTATGTTGGCTGTCATGACGCGCACCGCGCCGTCGGCGGCCGGGTCGGCCTTGGCCGAGCTTATGACGCTGCCCTTGAGCGAGACCGAAGAGATGTCGAAGTCGCCGGCGGGGGCGGTGCCGAGCAGTCTCGTGAGGGCGGGTATCGCGGCGTTTACGGTGTATCCTCCCGGGGCGGCGACGGTGAGCATGTCGCGGCCGGCCGTGTTAGAATATCTGACCGACCAGAAGGCAGCCGCGGGGGGCTTTCCGCCCGGGGGCTCCTCTGCCGGCACGAAGATCCCGCCGATCCGTATGAGGAGGTCGGCTTCGGGGGTGTGTTTCGGGCTGCTGATCGAAACGGCGGGGATGATCCCGGTAAGGCGCGACAGCGTATCGGCGAGGTCGGCCGCGCCGGTCTGAGCCCGGGGCTCGGTGCCTTCGTATACTATGGCTATCGAATCGACGGTCTTATCCCCCGGGAGCTTGAGCGACAGCTTGTGGGCGACGGTCTTTGAGAGGCAGACTCCGTCCGGGAAGGACGGGGCGAGCGTCCCGTCCGACGCCAGCGCGAGGAAAGCTTCGACCGCCTCTGCGTATGTTTCGGCAGAGCCGGCCGAGATGAATATGTCGGGGCCTACGGCGGTTGCCCTGTAGTCGCCGTCACGCAGGCCGGAGGCCGCGGACTTCGTTCGGGCATCGCCACACTCGCCTATGTAGATCACCGGTTTCGGAGAGCCGGCCTTGGCCCAGCGGAGCTCGTCCCGGAGCGGCAGCTCGGCCCCGGTGGCCTCCTTAATGCCCTTCTGAAGGGCAAGGGCGGCCGACGTGACGCCGAGAGGACAGTCGTCCCCCCTTACTATCGAGTAAGCGGAGGAGCCGTTTTCCGCGACGGTGAGCGCATCCTGGGAAGGGGCGCCGCCGGTGCCGGAGGCACCGGCGCTTCCGCTGCCGTCCCCGGCACCGGAAGCGCAGCCCGCCGCGCCGGCCGCGCAGAGCGCGGCCAGCGCGAGCGCCGCCAGCGCCCGGCGGAAGACCGCCGGGGCGCGGCGGGCGCGGCGCCCCGCGCCCGAAGTTTCGCGGACAGCCGTACCGTATCTGTCCTGTTCCTGTTTGAACGATGTCATCCTACGCCCTGCGAATAAGTGTGTCCGTGGATGTAATATGTGCCGTCGGGCTGGAGTTCGATGAAGGCGGTGTGCTTTGCGCTTCTCTCGCCGTCACCCTTGAATTTGATCCTGTAGAGGCAGAAATTGAGGTACTCGATAGTATCGACCTCGATCGGCATGAAGGGCACGTCGCCGCGCTGAGCGCAGTAGATGTCCTTCGTGGCGAGGTAGTCGGGCTTTTTCGAGGTGGTCTCCATGAACTCCTTAGCAGTGAGTCCCGTCCACCTGATGAGCAGATCGTCGAGATTGAATCCGGTGATATAATTCACTCCGGTGTCGGGGTCGTATTTCAGTCCGTTCTCGGCATAGAGCGCCGGCAGGATCTCCGGATTGACCGAAGGATCCTGGAACTGGCTGACGACCTCCCAGAGATCGGCTCTGCATACGGGGATCTCGCTGTCGAACTGGCCGGTCACGAGTCCGTCGTGGAATATGCTGCGGAGAAGTCCGTTGAATCCGCGGACTTTCAGCGCGTTTCCGAGTCTCTCGCGGAATTCGAGCACCGATTCGCCGCTCGAGTTGTCCGACACCCACAGAGCCTGGTTGCTGACGATAACGAAGCGTCCGTCGTACCACTTTATCCCGCAGAGCATCTGGCTCGGCTGTTTGATCGGGCTGTTGAACTTGAGCGGCCAGGTCTCGCTGAAGACCTTATCCGACTCGTAGATGACTCTGTAGTAGTCGAGGCGTTCGATATAGTCGACCGAGATGATATTGACTCCGCA
>CADCPG010000213.1 GCA_902803255.1 uncultured Ruminococcus sp.
AACCGCCTGTTTTCCTGCGATTTCTCAGTCAAAACAGGCACAAAAATCTCTCGCCAATACACGCACGCGAATTGTGCGGTATTGCCTATAATTTTATTGCAGAAACAAGGTCAACAGATGAAAAAACTCGCACGCTACCTGAAGCCCTACCGGCTTCTGGCGATCCTCTCCCCGCTGATCATGATCGGCGAGGTCGCGGCCGACCTCTGTCTGCCCTACCTCATGTCGTTCATAATCAACTACGGTGTGCTGGGAACCGACGTGAACGCCCCCGAAGGCGGCTCAGCCGTCGCCTCGAAGATCCTCTCGGTCTTCGGCGTGGCCCCCGCCGACCGAATGGCCGTGATAATAACATTCGGCCTGCTCATGATAGCCGTGACGCTCGTCGGCGGCTTCTTCGGCACCTTCTGCGCCTGGACCGCAGCCACCGCATCGCAGGGATTCGGCAACGACCTCCGCCGCGACGCCTACCGGAAGGTCATGTCGCTCTCGATCGAACAGACCGACCGCTTCACCACCGGCTCGCTCGTCACCAGAATGACGAACGACATCTCGAGACTCGTCGAGTTCGTCGAGATGATACTGCGCATGTTCGTCCGCTCGCCGATGTTCTTCATAGGCGGGACCGTCATGCTCCTGAACCTCGGGCTCAGCTTCGGCGCGATACTCATAATAACGCTGCCGCTGCTCGTCCTGATGCTGGGACTGATCATCGCGAAGGCGGTCCCCTATTTCTCGGTCGTGCAGAAAAAGCTCGACAGGGTCAACGCCGTCGTTCAGGAGAACGTGGGCGGAGCAAGGGTCGTCAAGGCGTACTCGCGCGAGGAATACGAGTGCGAACGCTTTGACCGGGCGAGCACCGGGCTGCGGGACACCTCGCTCCGGGTATCGCTGCTGCTTACCTGGATCTCGCCGATACTGACGGTCACGATGTCATTCGCGACGATCGCCGTCATCCTCATCGGCGGCCTGCGCGTGCGGATCGAAGCCGCCGGCATGACCGTCGGCGCGATCATGGCCGGCACATCCTACGTCACTCAGGTGCTCTCGTCGGTCATGATGATCACGATGATGTTCCAGTCGGTCTCGAGAGCGCTGGCTTCGGCCTCGAGGGTGAACGAGGTCCTGGAGTCTGATCCCGTCATCACCGGCGGGACTCTGAGCGACGGCGACCCGTCGTCAGAGACTGCCGTCGAGTTCCGCAACGTCTGCTTCTCATACCCCGGCACCTCGGGCCGCGACGTCCTGCGCGATATAAACCTCCGCGTGCGGCGCGGCGAAACGCTGGCTGTTATAGGAGAGACGGGCTCGGGAAAGACGTCGCTCGTACAGCTGATACCGCGCTTCTACGACTGCACGTCGGGCGAGGTGCTCGTCGACGGCCGGCCGGTCTCCGACTACTCTCTCGAGGCGCTGCGGCTCAAGATAGGATACGTGATGCAGAAGAGCGAGCTCTTCTCCGACACAGTGTCGAACAATATAAAATGGGGCAGGCCGGACGCCGGTCCGGAAGAAGTCAAGGCAGCGGCGGTCACCTCCCAGGCTGACGGTTTCGTTCAGACCGTCCCGGGCGGCTACGACGGCATGCTGGCCGAAAAGGGAGCGTCGCTCTCGGGCGGACAGAAGCAGCGGCTGTCGATAGCCAGGGCCCTGGTGCGCAAGCCGGAGATACTGATCCTCGACGACAGCACATCGGCGCTCGACCTCGAGACCGAGGCGCTGCTCCGCTCCGCAATGGCGAAGGAGCTCGCCGGCACGACCGTCATCATGATAGCGCAGCGCATCGCCAGCGTGAAGACGGCCGACCGCATAGCCGTCATAGAATCGGACGGAAGCATCGTCCACTGCGCTCCTCACGATGAGCTTATGCGCGTATCCGAGACCTACCGCGACATCTGCGCGTCGCAGATGAAGCAGGTCCCGGCAGGCGAATGAGGGGGTGACCGGAATGGCTGAAGAAAAGAAGAACGAATCCCCGAAACTCGAACTGCGGCCGGGCGGTCCCCGCGGCATGAACGCGAGGATCAACAGAGAAAAGCCCAAAAACGCCAAAGCAACGCTCGGCAGACTGCTGAAGTACATCGGCAGGAGCCGGATCACGCTCATACTCATCATATCGCTGACCGTCGTCGTGACGGTGCTCGAGCTGTTCGGCCCCCGGTTCCAGCAGAAGGCGATCGACACCTTTTCGCTGAAAGACGGAAAACTGACCGTCGACTTCGGGAGCCTTGTCACCTTCCTCGCGCTGATGGCGGCCTTCTCGCTCGTCTCCGCCGGACTGAACTTCGTCCTCGGACGGACGGC
>CADCPG010000214.1 GCA_902803255.1 uncultured Ruminococcus sp.
AGCCGCCGCCAGCTTGTATTTCGACAGTCTCATACCGTCGAGCGTGAGTCTCGTGTATTCCTCGTGCTGGACCTTGCCTATCTTCATCTCGACGGCGTTGAAGACGACGGCCTTCGGCTTCTCGTACTTCAGCGTCTCGAGCAGGAAGTAGTAGGAATCCCAGATCAGCTGCTGCGACGACCCGCGCACGTACGCCGGTATGCCGTATTCCGACCAGATGACGGCCGGATTCACGCACTCGTAGAACTCGCAGTCTCCGAGGAAAATCACGTCGTGCTCGGGGACCGAGTCATAATACTCGCGCACGAGGGCGCCGTCGTACGGAAAGCTCATGTATTTTGGCACGAGCAGTGCCTGCAGCAGGAATATGAGGGCCGCGGTGACGATCAGGAAGACGGCGGCCGCGATGATGCGTCTCTTCGCCTTCCCGCCCTTTTTCGGTCTCGCTCTTTCCCCTTCACTGTACATAGGGCGGATCCTTTTGTATCTTTTGAACTTAACTTCCGAGTATTACTCAGGTCCGGCGGCAGGCGCGTCAGTCGTAGTATTTCGCCGGGATCCTCGGAAGATTGACGAGGGTCCTCGTTCCCGACTTGGGATAGAGCGACTCGTCGAAATTGTAGTACTGCTCGTTCGGGCCGAGGCCGTCGTTCCTCCACCTCGTATAGGCGCGGAGCTGGGCGTCGGTCAGGCAGTATGAGGTGATGCGGTAGTCGCCGCGCTGCGGAGTGGCGTCGAAGTGGTACCACTGAGGCGACGATTCGCTGCCGATGTTGACCATGATCCAGAAGTGGTTCCCGGTGACCGGGTTCTCTATCTTCTTGACCATCACGGTGTCATAGCCGAGATATCTGAATACGGCCTGGGCCACCGCCGCGAATGCGAAGCAGTCTCCGCTGCGTCTCGACGTGAGCGAGAGGTAGGCCTCCCTGCGCCAGTCGTCGTGCGGGCTCTCGTTGGCGTATTTCATCTTGTCGACTGTGTTCGCGCTGAGATAGTTGTAGACCGCGTACATCTGCTGGAGCACGCTCATGTTGGGAGTGATGATCTGATCGGTCAGCGCCTTGACGGCCGTGTTCAGCATGAAGTCGGTGACGGTATTGTCGTGTATGTTCAGCCTTACCGGCTTTTTCGTGACGTTCCCGGCGGCATCGGTCGCGACGTAATAGACGGTATAAGTCCCGGCCACAGTCATCATGACGCCCGACGTGTCGAGGACCAGGTCCACCTCGTCGCCGCTGTTGTCGGCCACCCTGACGCTTGAACGCCAGATTATGGCGGCGTCGCCGACGGTGTAGTCGAGCGTCTCCTTCAGCAGCGTGACGGTCGGCGGCACGTAGTCGGTGGCCGTCGTGCAGTAGGAGTCGTAGACCGTGGTGTTGCCGCCCATGTCGGTCAGCCTGATCTTCACGGGATATGGCGGAGATGCCGTCTTGACCGGCGTCACGTCGTATGTGACGGTGACGCTGCTGGCGTCGGTGATATTCGAAACGAATCTCGCAGGAGACGGGAAATCGCCGTCGTTGTACAGGACCTGCGGAGTGACCACTGCCGCGGGGGCCTTCGTGTCGCGGACGATCAGAGTGACTTCGTAGTCCTCGCCTCCGGCCGCGACCGTCATCGTGTAGTAGCCCGGGACAGACGTGTTGATCATGGTGACGTCGCCCTTGAACTCGCCCTCTCCGTCGGTGCCGACGAACGCGGTGACGTCGGGCACGGGCGTGCCGCACTCGATGATCTTGACCGTCGTGAGGATGGTGGCGTTCTCGACCACCGTTATCTCGGACTCGATCTCGGCGGTGTTGCCGCCCTCGTCCTTAAGCAGCAGGGTCACGGGGACCTTGCCGGTCTTCGACATGTCGGGTTTCGACCGGTAGCTCACGGTGACGTCGGTGGCGTCGACGATGTCGGAGACGCAGAGCGACGCGGCGGGGCTGGTGTTCACCCTGACCGTGATCATATTGGGAGAGGCCGTCGGAGCGACGGTATCCTTTACCGCGAGCCTCGTGGTGCAGGTCTTTTTGTCATCGATCCGTATCTTGACCTTGTATACTCCGACATGGTTCAGCGAGTACTCCGTTCCGTCGGTAAATTCGGCGGTATGGCTCTTGTCGGTGAGGAAATCGGACGCTTTTACCGATCTTCTTCCGGCCTCGACGGTCACTCTCGACGCGACGTAGTCGGGAAGCCAGATGGTGTCGTTGGTCAGTATGAGGAGGAGCGACATGACGATGAGCAGCACCGTCATCGCGACGATGGCGAAGAGCACGACCTTCCCGGACGCGGAGTTTTTCGAGTCGTAAGACCTTCCCGTCTTCTTTTTCGTCGCCGTCCCGAAGGCCGGCCTCACTCTGGTGTGCGCCTTGGTGTTGACTCCGGGTGTCTCGTCCCCGGGCGCTCTGTAGACCGGCTGACCGGCGGGGCGCACCGCGCGTCCGGCTCCGTTTTCCGGGTGCCCGTTTCCCGCCGAAGTGCCGGCAGGCCGCAAAGGCCGGCTTCCCGCGGAGTTCGCGCTGTTCCGGCTTCCGTATTTCTTTCTGTAGTCTCTGTAATCCATACCTTTTCCCCGGAGTGTCGTGGCGGACACCGGTAAAGCGGACACCGCCCTGACGTAAAATATGTCTTATAAAAGTATATCACAATATCGGGAAAAAAACAACCGAAATCTGTGTGATTTCCGCATTCACATTCCTTCTTTTTCTGGAAATGTGATATAATATTATATATTTGTTTGAGGGAGGAGGCGGAGGCATGCGCCGTATGAAGATAAGGCTCAGGAGCGGCCGCCCGGAGTGCACGCTGCTGCGGGCCGCGTCGGAATTCCATGACGGCACATCCGGTCCGGATGCCGGCGGGATAGCCGCCGCGTGCGGCGGACGCGGCGTCTGCGGACGGTGCGCAGTGTTCCTTCGCGACGATCCTCGCATACCCGGACCCGGAGAAGAAGAGACCGGACTTCTCCGCAGATCCTCCGTCTTCCGCGGGGTGACGCCGCCCGCGGAATTTACGCTGAGAGCCGCGTGCCGCTGTACTATACCCGAAGGAATAGACAGCATAGAGATCTGCATACCGTCCGCCGCGGCGCGCGCGGGGTCATCAGTCCCGGATCCCGGGATCTCCGACGGCCGCATGCTCTTCGGAGACGGCGGCGGGGAGATATTCATCGCGGCGGACATCGGAACTACCTCCGTTTGCGTCTGCGCTGCCGAAAGAGAGCCGCGGGGAGAAGACTCCGGGAAAGTAAGGATCCTCTCCGAGCGCTTCTTCGGAGACCCGACGTCCTCCTTCGGCGGTGACGTCATATCCAAGATATCGGCCTGCGGGGCAGCCCACGGAAACCGGGAGAAGATGACTTCCGCGCTGCGGGAGGCGCTGCTCGAGGCGTCGCTCGACGCGGCCGGCGGAAGAAGTATCGCCGGGGCGGTCGCGGCGGGTAATCCCGTCATGACCTGCCTGCTCGCCGGAACCGACCCCTCCCCGATAGGAAGATATCCTTTCACGCTGCCCGACGTCTTCGGAAGGACTGTCGGAGCGGGGCTTCCCTTCCCCGTGTTCGCGGCTCCGCTCGTCGCGCCCTATACCGGCTCCGACATACTGCTCGGGGCATCTTACATAGCAACCCGCCCGGAGAACGCGGGCTACCGTACCGTGATGGTCGCCGACCTGGGCACGAACTGCGAGTTCGCCCTGTTCGACCGGCGTTCCGCCGGCGGGAAGAGCGGAGGGCCGCTCTTCTCGTCCGCTGCCGCCGGACCGGCCTTCGAGGCCTCGGGCATCTCATGCGGGATGCCGGCCGGTCCGGGCGCCGTGTGCGGCGTCTCGGCCGCGGGCGGCGGATTTGAGCTCGAGACGGTCGGAGGAGCGCCGCCCGCCGGCCTCTGCGGCAGCGGACTGTCGGACGCCGTCGCGGCTCTGCTCGAGAACGGCATGATGGCGTCTGACGGCACGCTCCGCGTGCCCGGCGGTTCCGGCGGCATCGAACTGGCCCCCGGAGTCTCGCTGACGAGGCGGGACATAAGGCTCTACCAGCTGGCGAAGGGGGCCGTCGCGTCGGCTTTCACCCTCTGCCTCCGCGAGGCGGGCATTCCGCCGGACG
>CADCPG010000215.1 GCA_902803255.1 uncultured Ruminococcus sp.
ACTGGGATACCTTCCCGCAACAATCGGCAAATAATCTTTTCCGGCGCCGGCCGGGAGAAAGGCATGTGAATTAAGTTGGAACATGACAACGGCAAGGATCTGAGATTTGAAAACCAGAAGATAATCAATGTCGGAATGGACCGCGAGGTCAAGACATCGTTCATAGAGTACGCTATGTCCGTCATTACTTCGCGCGCGCTGCCCGACGTCAGGGACGGCATGAAGCCGGGCCAGAGGAGAGTCCTCTGGGCCATGTACGAGGATCACCTGACCTCCGACCGGGCATTCTGCAAGTCCGCGACGACGGTCGGCAACGTGCTCGGCAGATACCATCCGCACGGCGACAGCGCGGTTTACGGCACGATGGTGAGAATGGCTCAGGACTTCTCGCTCCGCTACCCGCTGATCGAGGGCCACGGCAACTTCGGTTCGGTCGACGGCGACCCGCCAGCGGCCTACCGTTACACAGAGGCCAGGCTCGCGAAGATCGCGGACGAGATGCTGCGCGACATCGACAAGAACGTCGTGAAGATGGACCGCAACTTCGACAACCGCCGCGAGGAGCCGTCGGTGCTTCCGTCGAGATTTCCGAATCTGCTTGTGAACGGAGCCGTCGGCATTGCCGTCGGTATGGCGACCAACATACCCCCTCACAACCTCGGCGAGACGATAGACGCGGTCATTTACCGCATGAACAACCCCGACTGCGGCGTGAATGAGCTCATGGAATACCTGAAGGGCCCGGATTTTCCCACAGCCGCCATCATATACGGAACGAACGGTATAAAGGAGTCCTATCTCACCGGAAAGGGCCGCATCAAGGTCAGGGCGAGGGCGACGGTCGAGGAAGACAAACACCGCATAATCGTCACCGAGATCCCCTACGGAGTCAACAAATCGATGCTCTGCGAGGCCATCGCCGGTCTCGTCAAGGAGAAGAGGATCGAAGGCATCACCGATATGCGCGACGAATCCGGCAGGAACGGGATGCGCATCGTCATAGAGTACAGGCGCGAAGCCAACGGAGAGATAATACTCAATCAGCTGTATAAATACTCCCAGCTCGAGGACACCTGCGCGGTGAACATGCTGTCGCTCGTCGGCGGCGAGCCGAAGATCCTGCCGCTCACCGGCATCCTCGACGAGTACATCGCCCATCAGGAGTCGGTGGTCATAAACCGCTCGAAATTCGAGCTCGAGAAGGCGCTCGCCAGGGTCCACATCCTCGAGGGCTACCGGATCGCCACCGACAACATCGACGAGATAGTCGCGCTGATGAAGAGTTCGCCGTCGATCCCCGAGTCGAAGGCCAGGCTCTGCGAGCGCTTCGGACTCTCCGACGTCCAGGCACAGGCGATCGTCGAGATGACGCTGGGGCGACTCACCGGACTCGAGCGCGACAAGGTCATCGAAGAGATGAACGCGCTCTACGCCCGCATCGAAGAGCTGAAGGAGATACTCGCGAACATCGACAGGGTCAAGGAGATCATCGCGTCTGAGATGCTCGATATCAAAAAGCGGTATTCGGACGGACGCCGCACCGAGATCGTCGAGGCCGACGACGACATCGAGATCGAGGACCTCATCGAGAAGCACGACTGCGCCGTCACCGTGACACGCGACGGCTACATCAAGCGCCTTCCGGCCGACACCTACACCGCTCAGCACCGCGGAGGCAAGGGCATAATCGGCATGACGACCAAGGAGGAGGACGTCATACAGAACGTCATGGTCGTTTACAGCCATTCGTATCTGCTGTTCTTCACCAACTTCGGCAAGGTGTACATGCGCAAGGCGTACTCTATACCCGAATCGGGCAGGAACGCCAAGGGCACGAATATCGCCAACATCATCGAGATCGAGCCGGGTGAAAAGCTGACCGAAGTGCTGTCGCTCGACAGCTTCGAGGGCGCTGACGAAAAATTCCTCACCCTCGTCACCGCCGGCGGCATAATCAAGCGCTCGAGACTCTCGGATTTCGAATACCAGCGCAGCAAGGGCAAGATTGCCATAAAGCTCGACGAAGGCGACAGCCTGGCCGCAGTGCTGCTCACCGAGGGACGCTCCGACATAATGATCGCCACGGCGAACGGCCTCGCGAACCGGTTCGACGAGAACGAAGTCAGGTGCATGGGGCGCGTCGCGCGGGGCGTCAAGGGCATTTCGCTGCGTGAAGACGCCGAACTCGGCAGAGACAGGGTCATCGGTGCCCTGGCCGTCGACGAGAGCAAGAAGCTGCTCACCGTCACTGAGCGCGGCTTCGGCAAACAGACCGAATTCTCCGAGTTCAGAAAGACGGTCAACCGCGGTACCAAGGGCTTCATCTGCCATAACGTCTCGATGGAAAAGACGGGACATCTCATCGGTATCGCCGCGGTCTGCGACAGCGACGACATCATGGTCATCACGAACACCGGCACCGTCATCCGCACGCCGGTCAAGGACATCTCGGTCTATTCGAGATACGCGTCCGGTGTCATAGTCATGAGGCTTTCCGAAGGACAGACCTGCTCGAGCTTCACTCCGCTCGTTACCGTTGAGGAGTTCGCCCGCAGAAAGGCGTACTACGAGGGCATCGAGAGCGGGCTGATCGACCCGGAGACCGGGCTCGACGACTTCGTGCTCCCCGGAAGCGAAAGCGACGTGGACGCTGACGGCGATGAAGACACCGGCGACGGGAACGTCTCCGGCGGAGCGGACGCGGGTGAAGAGGAAGAGGAAGAGGAAGAAGAGGAAAACAAATGAAAAGGATCCTGTCGGCGGTCCTCGCCGCCGCGGTCCTCGCCGCGGCTCTGATGACGTGCGGCTGCTCGAAACCGCCCGAGCTGGAAGACGTAAGAGGCGAACTTGAGGCACTCATCGGTGCCTCGGCCGAGATCAACGACATATTCTTCGGCGCGGGTCTCCCGGTCTACGACAGGGATACGGCGTCGGGCGACGGCAGCGCGGCGTTCGACGAGGCGTCGGGCCTCTACTACTGGATCTTCGACGACCCCGCGGCCGGAAAGATCATCAAGTACTACAGCACCGGCAGCAGGGAGTACGTCTACGGCCTGTTCGACGGCAAGACGTCGGAGGGCGGCACGCCCGGCCTGTACGTCGGTGCCGACGGCAGCGGCAGCTTTACCGGAGCCGACGGGAAGAGCGAGACCTTCGGGCCGTTTGCGGATTACAAAGAGCCGGAGAAGGAATACGTTTACGACGAAAACTCGCCGGTCTACTACGATTACGTCCGCGAGGACTGCAAATACCAGACGGTGAACGAGATCAAGGAGGCCGCCGAGAAGGTCTATTCGGCCGAATATCTCGCGTCGGTCTACTCGATCATCTTCGACGGCTACATGAGCGACGACAGCCTCATCTACGCGAGATACATGGCCGACGACTCGAGCGACAGCGATCTGCTGCTCGAATCGAACCAGTTCAAGCCATATTTTGAGACGCAGACGTCGTATGACCTGTCCACGATGAAGATCGTGCGGCCTTCGCGCGCCGATTTCATCAACGTCGAGATCGAAGCCGAGGGAGTGTACATAGACTACGAAGCCCTCGAGAAAAAGACGGGCAGGTTCGTAAAGACGCTGAAGTTCGTTAAGGAGAAGGCCGGCTGGCGCCTGGATACTCCCACATACTGACTTTTCTGACCCGGGAAATAAAAAACATGGCAAAAAAGACCCAGATCGTTTTTATAATGACCGATACCCAGCGCTGGGACATGGTCAACTGCTACCGGGAGACCGGCCTTCGAACGCCGAATATCGACGCTCTCGCCGCCTCCGGGGTGCGCTACGAGCGCGCTTACACGACTCAGCCGGTCTGCGGTCCGGCAAGAGCCGGACTGTTCACCGGGATGTATCCCGTATGCACCGGCTCGTGGGCGAACGGAATGGCGCTCTGGGATAACGTGAAGACGGTGGGACAGCGCCTGCGCGACAACGGGGTGCACTGCGCATATATCGGCAAGTGGCATCTCGACGGCACCGACTACTTCGGAAACGGTTTCTGCCCCGACGGCTGGGATGAGGAATACTGGTACGACATGCGCCGCTACCTCGAGGAGATGAGCGAAGACGACAGAGTCATGTCGAGATGCGCCGGGGCGATGGACTTCACGCAGATCCCCGAGGATTTCACCTACGGCTCGAAGGTCCTCGAGCGGGCCCGCGACTTCATGGAGCGGTACAGGGACAGCGATTACTTTCTCGTCGTGTCATTCGATGAGCCGCACGGCCCGTTCCTCTGCCCGCCGCCTTACGACACGATGTACAGGGACTTTGAGTTTCCGCGCGATCCTGCCGTATTCGATACTCTCGAAGGCAAGCCCGATTACCAGAAGGTATGGTCGTCGGAAAGGCCCGGAACGCCGCAGACATACGATATGAAGGCGCCCTATTTCTTCGGCTGCAACAGTTATGCCGACGAACTGATAGGGAGGACGGTCGGGGCGGCTCCCGAAGACGCTGTGATCATGTACACTTCCGATCACGGCGATCTGCACCATTCGCACGGGCTCTTCGCCAAGGGCCCCGCGGCCTACGACGCCTGCGCGAGGATCCCGTTCATAATCAGAGACCCCGAGGGGGTGCGCGGCGGTGTCTACCGCAAGCACCCGGTGTCGCACATAGACGTCGTTCCCACGATCCTCGACTATTTCGGCATCGACTGTCCGAAAGTGCTGCAGGGGAGCTCACTGCGGGCCACCGTCAGCGACACTGAGGCCGATACCGGCTGTCCGTACGCCTTCTACGAGTTCACTCGCTTTGAGCAGGACCACGATCACTACGGAGGATTCCAGCCAATGAGAGCGGTGACCGACGGCAGATTCAAACTTTCGGTGAACCTCATGTCGACCGACGAGTTCTACGACCTCGAGGCCGACCCGTTCGAATGCAGCAACCTGATAGATACCGGAGACCCTGAGCTTGCCGCCGCCCGGAACAGACTGCACGACGCCATTCTCGACCGGATGTGCCGCGACCGCGACCCGTTCCGCGGGTACTACTGGGACTGCCGTCCCTGGAGAAAGGACGCGGCCGCGCCCAACTGGCGCTACCGCGGATGGACCCGCCAGCGCGAGAACGAGGAGTACGAGCCTCGCCAGCTCGATTTCGTCAACGGGCTCGAAATGGTGCACCCGCAGCGCATCAAGTTCAGCAATTCTTCCGTCGAATACGAGTCGCTTGAGCAGATGATCGATTTTCTGAAGCACTACGACGACTGACTCCCGGCATGTATCTTCTCATCAAACCCGCGTCTGGGGCCTGCAATCTCCGCTGCAGATACTGCTTCTACACCGACGAGATGGCCAACCGCGAACACGCCGTCAGAAATTTCATGACGCCGGAGGCGTTCGCCGTCATAGCGGAGAAGGCGATATTATACGAAAAGGAGCTGAACGGCGCCGCCGGATCCGTTTCATTCGGATTTCAGGGCGGAGAGCCGACGCTCGCGGGACTTGACTTTTATAAGAGCGCGGTCGACTCGGTGAAAAGGATCAACGCACAGTCGGGCGATCCGGTGCCGGTGTCCTGGTTCATACAGACCAACGGTATGCTGATCGACGGTGAATGGGCGGCATTTCTGGCAAAAAACCGGTTTCTGACCGGTCTCTCGCTCGACGGCGTCCCCGATATCCACGACAAAAACCGTATCCGGCCCGACGGCAAAGGGACGCATTCCGCCGTCCTCCGGGCCGCCGCGGCGCTGAAGTCGGCCGGAGCCGAGTTCAACATCCTCACCGTCCTCACGGGCGAGACCGCACGCTCGGCGGCGAAGATCTACAACTACTACAAAAAGAACGGATTCGTCTGGCAGCAGTACATCCCGTGCGTCGCGCCGCTCGACGGGGCCGGTTCGCCCTGGACGCTGGGAGCGGAAAGGTACGGGGATTTTCTCTGCCGGATCTTCGATCTGTGGTATGACGACGTGACGTCGGAGCGCGAGGTGTACAACCGCGAGTTCGAGAACTGGGTCGGCATACTCGCGGGCATCGAGCCGGAGGACTGCGGGATGCGGGGAGTCTGTTCGCCCCAGTATCTCATCGAGGCGGACGGTTCGGTGTACCCGTGCGATTTTTACGCGCTCGACGAATACCGTATCGGCAACATCCTGACCGACAGCTTTGGTACGATAGAGGAGAACCGTTCCCGTACCGGGTTCATAGAGCAGTCGGAAAAGCTTCCTGAAAAGTGCGACGCCTGCGAATGGCGTCATCTCTGCCGCGGCGGCTGCCGTCGCAACAGGGACGAGAACGGACTGAACCGCTTCTGCGAAGGGTACAGGAAGTTCTTCCCGTACGCCGCGGACAGGATGAAGCGTCTCGCTGCCGCCGTGGCACGCAGACGCGGTCTGCCGCCGGTGCGGTGAAAAGATACCGCGCCGGGCTCGGTGTATCGGGGCCGTCACGCCCGCCGGCGGGGCGGGGAAGCGGTGATGCCCGGTAATGTGTTTTTCTGAAACGTTATTTGACCAAAAATCAATTTTTCAGCGGAAAAAGGAGAACAGCAATGAATCTTTGCATCCAGTCAGGCGGTGTTTTCAGCCACTACGGCCTCGAGGAAGGTTACCGGGTACTTAAAGAACTCGGATTTTCTTCGGTAGACCTCAATATCGATACCGAATTCAATCGCGGCCAAATGCGTACGCACATGAACGAGGGGCTCTGCATTTTCGAGCGGAGCATGCCCGAGATCAAGGCGCATTTCCAGAGGGAGATCGACGCGATCAGATCGGCCGGACTGTATGTCTACCAGGCGCATTCCCCCTTCCCTTCGTACATGAAGGACATCCCCGGTTTCACCGATTTCTGCGTCGGGATCCACAAAAAATGCATCCTCTTCTGCCAGGAGATAGGGTGCCGCCGGCTCGTCGTGCACGGGGTGTCTCTGACCCGCGACGACACCGGTCACAGTCAGGAGGACATCGATGCCGTCAACGACCGCCTGTATGAGGGACTGATCGACACCCTGAAGGAGACGGACGTCGTATGCTGCCTCGAGAACCTCTTCTCCGGCTGCGACGGTACCATCTACGCCGGACACTGCTCAGATCCGCACGAAGCCGTCGCGTACATCGACCGGCTCAACGAAAAGGCGGGCAGGGAGGTCTTCGGTATCTGCGTCGACACCGGACATCTCAATCTCGTCGGCAGGAACCAGTATGACTACATCAAGGCGCTCGGCAGCCGCGTCAAGGCGTTCCACATCCACGACAACGACGGCAAGAGCGACCTCCACCTCGCTCCATACACCGGTACGGTCGACTGGGAGGGCTTCTGCCGCGCGGTCCGCGAGATCGGATACGAAGGCGACCTCGACTTCGAGACATTCCGCCAGATCGCAAAGAACCGCATGCCCGAGGACAGGATGGCCCGTCCGTGGCTGCAGCTCATCGCCGAGACAGGAAAGATCTTCCTCGAAAAGATAAAAGAGAACTGAGATATAATAAACGGCCGGCCTCCGTCATCGGTACGGAGGCCGGCTGTTGTTTTTCGGCCGGCCGTCGGCGTTACGGGTCGTCAGACCTTGAAGGCCCACTCGCCGTTTTTGAAGACCGGCGTCGCTTTGCCGTTTTTATAGCCGGTGATATCCATGTCGGGAGCTCCGATCATGAAGTCGAGGTGGATCATGCTGTCGTTGATCCCGAGCTCGCGGCATTCCTCGTTCGTTACGTTCGGGTAGCCATCGACGCAGTCGTTGAAGCCTCTGCCCAGCGCGACGTGGCAGGACGCGTTTTCGTCGAACAGCGTCTCGTAGAAGAGGATCCCGCTGTTGTTGATCGGGCTGTCGCAGGGGATGAGGGCGAGCTCGCCGAGCTTCGACGCCCCCTCGTCCATATTAATGATATGCCCGAGCAGCTCCTCGCCCTCGGCGGCGTGCCATTCGACGGCCCGTCCGCCTTCGAAGCGGATCCTGAAGTCGCGTATGATCTGTCCCTGAGTCGAAAGCGGCTTGGTCGCAACCAGCGTGCCCTCGCAGGCGCCTGCCTTCGGGCTGGTGAATATCTCCTCGGTGGGCATGTTGGGGTTGAAATACACGCCCTGGACGGTCGTCTCTCCGCCACCGCACCACCTGCTGCGGGGAAGGAGGTCGCATCTGAAGTCGGTGCCGTTCGAGCTCTTGTATGTGAGATAGTCGAATTTCTTTTTATTGAGCCAGGCGCAGCGGGCCTTGAAGTTCTCGTTGTGGCGGTACCACTCGAGCACGGGGTCGCCCTCGGGATCGTCCGAGACGTGCACCGATCTCAGTATCGCGTCCCAGAGAGCCTCGACGGCCCTGTTCTTCGGAAGGTCGGGAAAGACCTTCTTCGCCCACTTTTCCGAGGGGACGGCGGCGATGGTCCACTGATGCTTCGACTCCATGGCGTCGCGGTATGGCTTGAGGATCGGGTAGATCGCCGCGTTGACTTTCTGCATTTTCTCCGTGTTAACGCCGCGAAGGCCGTCGGGATCGTCGGAAGAGATGAAGATCCGGCAGGGAAGCTCTTCCGAGATGAATTTCTGCTTTTCCTTCTGCCACTCGGGGAGTGTCGAGAGCGTTTTCACGCTCTGCCAGCGGAAGGCGAGTTTGGTGAGCGGCTGGTATCTCCACTCGACGTTGACGTATTTCGCTCCGAGTCTGTAGCACTCCTCGGCGACCATCGCGACAAATTCATGGCTCTCGGGCGATGCGGTGATCTGGACCGGCTGGCCCTTTCTCACGTTTGCACCGACTTTTGCGATGAGTTTCGCGTATTTGCGAAGCGTTGTTTTTTTCATGTGCTGTTTTTATTCTCCTTCGATGTTTTAGCTGTGAGAAGATTATATCACACTGCCGGTCAAAAGTCCATACTTTTCGGGCGGCGCACGGCCGCGCCGTTCCGCGGAACATCCGGAGCACGCACAGAGGAAGGTCCCGGAGGAGAAGCGCCGGGTCGACTCAGGAGAAAGCCGGTCCCGGAAGAGAAGCGACGTGTCCGCCGGGAGATGCGCCGCACCGCAGGAGTGACGTGGCCTGATGCGGCGGAAGGGCCCCGGAATGCTAAGGCGGAATTGACTCAGAATGCTAAGGCGGAATGCAGCCGGCCTGATGCGGCGGAAGGGTCCCGGGCGGACAGGACAGGAGAGAAGAGGGGGGAATGCCCGCCTGACGGGACAGGCAGCGCGCATATGATATATTTTTGTAGCGAAAACACCCGAGTTGTGATATAATATACTCTGTATGAGAATCTATTCAAGGCAGGTCAGGGAGGGAATTTTGAAACCGATAGAAGACGGCCCGATATTTTTCAGGCGGAATTCGTACCGCACTCCGCTGATTATGGCGCACCGCGGCGGCAATACGCTGGCTCCGCAGAACTCGCTTCCCGCGTTCGAGCGCTCCTGCCGCACGGGAGTATGGGCCCTTGAGACCGACATCAGGCTGACGAAAGACGGCGTGCCCGTCTGTCACCACGACGCGAGCGTCGACGCCATGACCGACGGCGAAGGCCTCATATCCGAGATGACGTTCGACGAGCTGAAAAAATGCCGCATCGACTGCGGAGTCGGGGCGGACACGCTGCCGGCCGACGAGCTGCGCATCCCCACGATGGCCGAGTATTTCGACATCTGCATGCGCTACGGGACCGTCCCGTTCATCGAGATCAAGACCGACGGCACCTGCGAGATGATCATAAGGGAGCTGCGCCGCCGCTCGATGGAGAGTTTCGCGGTCATATCCGCGATCGACATCCGCCACATCCGCGAGGCGCGACGGCTCTCGAAGACTGTTTTCGTGCACCACATCTTCTCGTCCGCCGAACACATCCCCGAGCTCGCCGACCTCGGTTATTCCGGGATGTCGTTCAAGGTGAAGGATCCCGGCATGTGCCCCGCCGGACTGATCGGAGACGTCCACGAAGCCGGCGTCAGGGTCTGCCTCCGCGCCGCTGACACGCCGCAGATCATGAGAAAGATGATAGATATGGGGCTCGATTATCAGCCCTCGAACTGCGTTTTCGGACTCGACTGAAAGGAAAAGGCCGTCTCCCGCAAAAGGTGAGCCGGCCCGGTGAACAGATATGTTTTATATGTTTCTCGCGGAAGGCTTCGAGGAAGTCGAAGCGCTCAGTCCCCTCGATCTGCTCCGCAGAGCGGGGATCGACGTACGTACCGTCGGGATCGGAGGCAGACTGATCCGCGGCTCGCACGGGATAGGCATCGAAGCCGACATGACCGACACCGAATACACCGGAGCCGGCCTCGAGGGCGTCATTCTGCCCGGCGGAATGCCCGGTACACGCAATCTCGACGCCTCGGAGACCGTCGACGCCGCTCTCCGGGCTGCCTTTGACGGGGGAAAATACATCTGCGCGATCTGCGCGGCGCCGTCGGTGCCGGGCAGGCGGGGGATGCTCGCCGGCCGTCGCGCCGTCTGCTACCCCGGTTTTGAGGACACGCTGAAGGGCGCGCTGCACACAGGCGCGCGCGTCGAACGCGACGGAAAGACCGTGACGGCGGTCGGCATGGGCGCGGCCGTCGAGTTCGGTCTGGAGATCGTCGCGGCGGTAAAGGGAGAGGCGGC